>CAZJNL010000469.1:0-4865 GCA_964546515.1 uncultured Oscillatoria sp. | reverse complement strand
TGATATCACAAGAAACCGGTTTTCTTCTTGTAATATTAGAGAACAGAACCCCGGTTTCTGGCCCCCCGATCGTGAAGTCAGAATAAACCGGGTTTCTTCTGGTGGGAAAGCGAAAAAATTCGGCTATACTAGAGAAGAAACCCGGTTTCTGGCCCCCAGGCGTGAACTCACAATAAATCGGGTTTCTTCTGGTGGGAAAGCGAAAAAATTCTGCGGTCGCCTTTGGGGGAGTCGGGGTGGTGTGGTTCGTGGGATTTCTCTTCTCTCGCTGCGAGACTTGCAAACTGTAGGGGCGCAGTACGGCACCCGGCAAACTGCTGAGAAGCCAACAGTATCATTCTATTCACCGGCGATATGTGCCGGTGGGGGATAGGCTCGCTCATTTCTTGCCGGGGCTGGCAATTCCAGCCTTACTTACAGTATAATATGTCTGTAGCGCATTAGAGTGAGTGAATATGGCCCTTAGCAAAAGCTATGACTACTTTTCTCCAGAAGACTATTTAGAAGGAGAGAGGGTAAGTCCCATCAAACACGAGTACCGGCAAGGCGAAATCTACGCAATGGCGGGGGCGAGCAAAGCCCATGTGACCATTGCGGGAAACATATTTGCACTGCTGAGAAACCATGTTAGGGGTACGGGTTGTCGCGCCCACATAAGCGATATGAAAGTTCGGATTGAGCGAGCTGATGCCTTTTACTATCCCGATGCAATGGTGACTTGTGACGATCGGGATAGAAATCCTTCTGAAGACTTCATTCGCTACCCGCGCTTAATTATTGAGGTGCTTTCCCCCTCGACGGCAGCTTTTGACAGAGGTGACAAATTTGCCGATTACCGAACGATAGAAACTCTACAGGAATATGTGCTAGTCAGTCAAGACCGGCTGAGTGTGGAGTGTTTCCGCCGCAATTCGGAAGGGCGCTGGGAACTGTACCCTTACAGCGAAGGGGAAGAAGTCCACTTTGCTTCTGTTCACTTTCGCTTCCCTATCGCCGCACTGTATGAAGATGTTTTGGGACTTGGTTAATCGGTTAATCGATTTGTCTACAATTACTTCAAAAGTCCGCGCAGGCGGACTTTGTTTGTATAGCCGCGATTTCTAATCGCCAGGGTGTCTTGGCCAAAATGTTACGCCCCCGAGCGGAACGCTACAATTATTTCTGAATCGGGCGGGATGCCGGCGCAATCCTCTGCCTCGGTTTAGCAACAATCATCAGCGGATCTCCCACCGTCGTAACTTTCCAGGGTTCGGATTCCAGCTGGCGAGCGGAAATCAGAAATGGGGCGGAACGCAGCAGGCGCTTGACCATCACTTTCGGCGGGATGAAGGCAGACAAATATGGCTCGTTGACACTGCCAACATACGCATAAGCCCCATTTTCCAGCCATCTCCCGCCAACGGTGTTTGGGTCTTCGGGTTCGGTGGCGGACCAACTGTGAATGAAGTGAATTGCTGCGGGAAATTTGAGTTTGGGAACATCCGCCACCACAGCTTGACCGTCACCCACGTTGAAGAAGGTTTTATTGCCGCTAGAGTTGACAAATATTAAATCGTACTCCCATTTGCTGCCGGCCAAACTGCGCCACTTTTCCAGCGTGGCTTCAGGTTTCTCTACCATTTTAACATCCAAACCCATCTCCCTGAGCTGACCGGCAGCTTCGTTCATCTCATATTCCTTCCAGGAGCCTTCCTTAATATAGGAGCTATAAAGCATCGCTGTTTTGGGGTCAAGAAATATCGCACACATTGCCTGATACACCGCACGCGCTTGCGAGCCGTAAATCCAGCCAACTGCTGCCCAGCGCTTGCCATCGCCGTGTCGAGCTAAGCCGTCAGTTACCGCTAACTGTTCGCTGGCTTTTTTAGGGGATTGATATTTCACCGGCAGCCGGCGCACAATGGTAACAGTATCGATGGAATCGCCGAGATTGCCGTAGGAATAGCCGGTCTCTTTCACCACCCGTTCAACGCTGTCTTTCAGGCGCTCCCACCTTTCGGTATTCAGGGTGTCGTTGGGCAATCCAAAATTGCCTCCCAAAAACGCTAAGGGTTGCCCCCGATCTGCAGCTAAAGCCACTGCAGCCGGCCATACGGGGTCTTTTTCCCATGCGATCGCAACTCCAGGCGGTTCCCAACCGAGCCGGTGCCACGTTTCTTTCAACGATTTTACATCGGTTGCGCCCCACGCCGCTGCTGCAGCACGCCGCATGGACTGGCGCAGAGGATCTGCGTCTGGCAAGGTTCTTTAACTGTCGGCATGCGAATCACTTCTGCCGACTTGAAACGCTCAATAAACATCGGCGTGTACGTCTCATCTTCTATTAAAACCGGCCAGCGACTTTCCAGACTCCACTGCCCAATCGCAGCTAGAAATGTCGCCCCGTCAGGAACGACAACAACCCGATCTACTGTTGGAATTTTATCGCGAATCGTGGCAATCCGCAAACCGGCTTGCACCGGCCAGGGTTCTTCTAGCGCTGATGCCGGCAGCGAAAATGGCCCTTGTGGCTTTTGCTGCAGCGTGAAAAGCCAGACACCCAGCCCGCCTAACAGCAGGGCGACAAGCAGCCCTGCAAAAATCCAGCGTTTGCCCATGATAAAACCCTCAAACCAATATCCTTAACGCGAAAATATGCCTGTTCGCAGTAGGCGCTAAAGTGCCCCAAAAGCTGCGGCTGCCCAGCTGACTGCAACCCTTCGCAAAGCTTAGCACAAAACCTGATATTACGATCGCCAGCCCGCCTGTGCACGCACTCCGATTCATTCCGAGCGCCATCGAGCAATAAACACCCAATAAATCTGCCGTAACTAGGGTGCGTTGCGCGTCAGACGCACCATAACTAGGAACTTCGCCCAGGATTTAGGAGGGCTATAACACTCCCCAAGCATGGATGCCGGTGATAGCAGTCACTTGATTCTCCTGACCGGCATCTCCGCTGTTTGCGCCAGCTGTCCCCCCGGCATCCCCCTGCCGGCATTTTGTTAAGAAAAGTATAAATTACCAGCGGAGTTGAAAATTATGTGCCAAGCTGGGAAGTAATCATATTATGTCCGGGATTGCCCGGATTGTGGAGACGCGATAAATCGCGTCTCTACAAGAGCGGTTGCCATTGAGAGACGCTTGGGAGACGCGATAAATCGCATCTCTACAAGAGAGGGAGTCAAATAAAATGAGCTCTATTCCAGATTTTTCCAGCCACGGCTATCAGATTATCCGAGAAATGGGACGCAACCAAGAAGCAGGGCGCATCACCTACCTGGCTACCAGTACCCCTCCCAACCAAGGGGAGGATAAAGAACAAGTGCGGGTGGTTATCAAAGAGTTCCGCTTTGCAATTGCCGGTGAGGAATGGTCGGGCTTTAAAGCGTATCAGCGCGAGATTGAAGTGCTGCAGCAGCTTTCTCACCCCCGCATCCCCCGCTACTGGGATTCCTTTGAAACTCCCCACGGCTTTTGTCTGGTGCAAGAATATAAAGAGGCGCTGTCTTTAGCAGAAAAGTCCAGTTTTTCCAACGATAAACTTAAGCAAATAGCTCTCTCTGTATTAGAAATTTTGGCAGAGCTGCAAAAGATCACGCCACCAGTCATACACTGGGATATCAAACCGGAGAATATCTTGGTGGATGAGCAATTGAACGCTTATCTGGTAGATTTTGGTTTCCCCCGAATTCGCGGCGGACAACTGGCGATCAGCAGCGTCACCACCGGCACTCCGGGTTTTATGCCGCCGGAGGAGCAATTTGGACACCGGATTACGGAAGCTTCTGATTTATACAGTTTGGGGGCGACGCTGATTTGCCTGCTCACCGGCACGAGAAGCGCGGATGTCGGGAAGTTAATTGATGACGACTACCGATTTAGTTTCAAACATCTGGTTCCTAAACTCAATCCCCGTTTCGCGGGGTGGCTGGAAAAGATGGTCGCCTCTAATGTCAAAAATCGATATGCTAATGCTAGTGTGGCTTTGGCAGCACTGAAGCGGGTTGATGTTGCTGGTGAGGGAACTCTGGCAGAGAGTAAATTCCGCACTGGAAAACGGAGAAAAAGGCTCCCTCTTCTCAGCGCTGTTGCCGTCTCGGCTGCAATTTGTTTGGCTTTTTTGTGCTATGGCCAATACAGTACAATCGCGAGGTTGCTGCTATTTAAAGAATGTCGATCGTGCGATCTCCAGCTTGCCAATCTGGGGAATGCCAATCTGGGGAATGCCAATCTGGGGGATGCCAACCTGTTGGGTGCCAACCTGTTGGGTGCCAAGCTGGGGAATGCCAAGCTAAAAGGTGTCAACCTGTGGCGTGCTAGCCTCAAGGGTGCCAACCTGGAGGGTGCTGACTTGGAGGGTGCCAACCTGTGGGGTGCCAACCTCAAGAGTGCCCAAATTAACAAAGACACTAAATTGGATGACAAATGGCGTCTCGTGTGGGGGATTGTTAATCAAGGAGCGAAGGGGGCTGATTTAAAAGGTGCCAATCTGGAGGGTGCCAACCTGTTGGGTGCCAACCTCGAGGGTGCTAACCTGGAGCGTGCCAACCTGTGGCGTGCCAACCTGGAGCGTGTCAACCTCAGGGGTGCTAACCTGGGGGATGCCAATCTCAGGGGTGCCAATTTCAGGGGTGCCAATCTGGGGGGTGCCAACCTGGTTGGTGCCAAGCTGGAGCGTGCCGACTTGGGGGATACCAAAATCGACAAGGACACCCAATTGGATGACAAATGGGGTCTAGTCTGGCGGATTGTTAATGAAGGAGCCAAGGGGGCTGATTTAAAGGGTGCCAACCTGGGGGATGCCAACCTGGAGGATGCCGACCTGGAGGATGCTAACCTGGCTGGTGCCAAGTTGGGGGATGCCGACCTAGTGGGTGTCAACT
>CAZJNL010000468.1:3767-4865 GCA_964546515.1 uncultured Oscillatoria sp. | reverse complement strand
AAGGAAGCCGGTGAGTTGGCCTTGATTGATAATAGGGGCGCACAAGACAGACTTGGGTTTGTTTTTGATGACATAGGGATCTCTCGTAAAGATTCCTTCCCCCGTCGCATCATATAAAACCACACTTTCCTTGGTTATTTGCGCGTAATTGAGAACCGGGACCGGCACAGCCTGAGAAATCTCAACCGCCGGGGATTGCAGCACAGTAACACCGTCCTTTTCAACTTCCCCAGCAGCTTCGATTGTCAGGTCGCCTTCCAGATTCAGGATCAGCAAGCCTTTTTGTGCGCCGGCATTCTCAATCGCGATTTTCATCAACTTGTCCAGAAGCTCGCTCAGGACTATTTCGCTGGATAGTGCTTGCGAGGCTTTCATCACTGTAGCCAAATCCAGGAATCCTGAATTCCCGCCACTCGTGGTGGTTGTTGTGCGGTAGATGTCAATGGCTGTGCTTTTTTGGGCGGCAATTAGAGAGAAGAACTGTGGGTATCGCGCCTCCAGATCCTTGACTTTGGCAATCGCTCCCCAGCGAATATAGGCATAGTAAGACTCTATAAGATAAAACCTGCCCATATTTTCTTGACCGCGAGCCAGATGAAACTCCCCAGCCAGCTCACAGGCGAGCGCTTCTTCTTGGATGTATCCCTCTTTCCGGGCTCCTGTTATGGCTTTCTCATAAAGGGCGATCGCTTTCTCAATTTGACCCAGCACTCGCGCTCTTTCTGCGCTCACTAAGTCACACTTATGCTGAAAATTGGCTGGAGCGTGTTTCGCCCTGACTTTCATTTGTTTCTGGTGCGAGGCCACTTTTCTCAGATAGCGCTTTCTCGTCTGGGAATCAGCCCGATCGCAGTTCCCCAAGAGCGCCAGAGAAGAGTAGAACTTGTACTCAAACACCTCAAGCATGCCGGTGCAGCCTTTTTGGTATTTTTCCCCAAACTCGGCTGCTGCAACAGCCTCAGGGTATTGTTGAAACAAAACCAGGAGTAAAGTTTTGCAACAGTAAGTGCAAAAACATAAGAACATATTATTGCTACCCGTCCAAACTGGCAGCATTTCTGATTCATTCAGACTTTCCCCCACCAGCCTGCAGGGATC
>CAZJNL010000468.1:0-3757 GCA_964546515.1 uncultured Oscillatoria sp. | reverse complement strand
GTAAATATGAAACTCCAGCTGGAGCTTCACCATCATCGCCAGATACTGCTGCTGCTTCTGATTGACCGATTCCAGATGCTCCGCGACAAAAAACAGGTGGCTGCCATAATGGAGGGCGCTGTAAAAAGCATATTCTAAATCTCCCGTTTCTAGCCCCCTTTGAATATTCTCCTGCAAAGGCTCTAGAGTTTCTCTGACATGCTGTTTACAGTGCCTGACACAAGCGTTAAACAGGTTGATAACTTTAGCCTTGATTTCGGGGGCGTTAAATTGCTCCAGCACCCTCAAAGACAGTTCCCCGTAGCGATACCCCGATTCGATGTCCCTGTGCGTCTCACACAAGAGGACGGCGTAGAAACAATAGGCATAAGCAGCCGGCGGCGAATTTCCATATTTAACACACAAGTGAATCGTTGTAAAGATAATCAGCACAAACAGATCGGGATTCGCCTGATAAGCCGCAGAAATCGCCTGGCTTAAAATCCGCATGGCCGCGATTTGATAGGGAGCGGTCATAACCGGCAGGGAAGCTAAATCCTCAACCCGTTTGACTTTCAAGGCAAGTTCTTCCCGAAGCCGAGCGGCGAAAACCCTCATTTCCTGCCGGTTGGCTGGCAGGTGAATGCCGAGCATCTCTAAAACTTCCCGAGCCGTCTCTATTGCTGCGTGCGGCTGGCTCTGAGACACATAAAACTGGATTTGCAGCTCATAGACTTTAACTTTTTCCAAAAGAGCTTTGGCTTTTTGCAGGACTTCCAGTGACAGCTGTTTCGCCCGCTGGAAGTTGGCATTTAAATATTCCGCTTCCACCGCTTCTACATAGAGTGCCAGCGCCGTGTCGTACTGAGTCTCCCAGAAATCTGCCGCTAGCAGCCCCAAACCCACATTCAGATACCTGACAGCAGCTTCATAAGCCGCCGCCGCCTTGGCTTTCTGACCGGCTAGCAGATTTAGGCAAGCCAGCTCATCTTTTTCCTCCTCACCGGCAATCAAGTCCGTGCCGAAATTCAGCTGGTTCACCAGCGCAAAGATATTTTCTTTTCGCTCTTCTGGCGCAGTATTTTCCAGCAGCAGTTTCCCGAGCTTCAGGTGAGTTGCTTTTTTCTCCGATTCCGGAATCAGAGAGTAAGCAGCTTGCTGCACCCGGTCATGCAAAAATTTGTAGTCAACTTTGAGATCGCGAACCGCAAGCCCTGCCGGTTCGGACTCACCGAAAACCAGCGGAATTTTGTAAGCTTCGCTCAGGGGCAAAATCAAGCCTGCCTGAAGTGCGTCCCACAGCTTGGCTGCCGTAACTGTGACTGAATTCTCACTGACAATTGCCAGAACCTCTAAGTTAAACTGGCTGCCAACACAAGCAGCCAGTTTTAAGACATTCTGCGTTTTCACCGGCAGCTTTTGAATATTTCTGGCAATCAGCTCAACGACGTTATAATCTTGTATCCCGCAGGCTTGAATTTCCTGAATGTCCCACTGCCAGCTGCCGGTGCCAGCGTCATAAACCAGCAGGCTTTCGGAGTGCAGCGTTTTCAGCAGCTGAGTCAAGAAGAAGGGATTGCCTTGAGTTTTATTAAAAACGAGTTCCGCTAGCGTATCTGAGCGTCTCTCACTCCCCTCTCCCTTGATAAGAGAGGGGTTGGGGGTGAGGGTGTTCCGGGATGACGGGGCGACGCTTTCCCCCAAAGACTCCGCAACTAATTGGCTGACGTGGCGCAGTTCCAAAGCCCCGAGAGTGATATTATTCACCGCAGCACCGGCAGCTTGAATCTTCTCAATCGTCTGAATCAGCGGATGTGTCGGACTGACCTCGTTATCCCGATACGCCCCTATCAGCAACAGATATTGGCTGTCAGAGTCCAGCACGATCAGCTGGATTAACTTCAGAGACGCTGCATCCGCCCACTGCAGATCGTCTAGGAAGAGAACGAGGGGGTGTTCTGGCTGGCAAAACACATGGATGAACTGTTGAAACACCCGATTAAATCGGTTTTGGGATTCAGACGGGCCCAATTGCGGCACATCCGGCAACTCCCCAACAATCAGTTCGACATCGGGAATAACCTCAGTAATGACCTGGCCATTGTGCCCCAGAGCATCTAATAGCTTCTCTCTCCAAACCGCTATCTTTTCTGCACTTTCCGTTAACAGCTGGCGCACCAAATCCTGAAAAGCCTGAATCAGGGCAGCATAAGGAATATTCCGCTTGAACTGGTCAAACTTGCCGGCAATAAAATACCCCCGCTTAGCGACAATCGGTTTGTGAACTTCACTCACCACCGAAGTCTTGCCAATCCCCGAGTAACCGCTCACGAGCATCATCTCGGTTGCCCCACTGGCCACTCGCTCAAAGGCATCCATTAGGCTTCGCACCTCCCCCTCGCGCCCGTAGAGCTTTTGCGGGATCAGCAGTTGGCTCCCCCTATCGTACCGGCCCGGGGCGAAATTTTCAATTTTCCCGGCAGATTGCAGCTGAACCAGACAAGTCTCCAGGTCAACTTTCAGTCCCAGATCACTTTGGTATCTGTCTTCAGCTGTCTTGGCTAATAACTTCATCACAATATCCGAAACCGCCTGAGGAATCTCCCCAACTTCACACGGCGGCACCGGCATTTTAGCAATATGGCAGTGCACCAATTCCATCGGATCGGTGGCAGTAAAAGGCAGCTGCCCTATCAGCATTTCATATAACGTGACGCCCAAGGAATAAAAATCGCTGCGGCAGTCCACCGAGCGATTCATCCTGCCGGTTTGCTCTGGCGACATATAGGCGAGGGTGCCTTCTAGCAAGTTGGGATTGCTCATCGTCTGGTTTTCCACAGACAGCCGCGAGGCAATGCTAAAGTCCGTCAGCTTGACCTCTCCTGTTTCCAGGTTTATCAGAATATTTGAGGGCTTAATATCCTTATGAATAACCGGAATTTTATGCAGCTCGCCCAGAGTTTCAGCCAGGACAATGGCTATCCGCAAAACCTCTCTTACTTGAAATCTTTGAGTGGCCAGTACCTCTCTCAGGGATTGCCCCCCAAAATCTTCTAATATCAGAGCGAACCCATTGCGATATTTCTCCAAGCTGTAAGCTTTGACAATCCCCGGACAGTCAAGCGGGTGAGCGATATTATATTCTTGCCTCAACCGGGTTATCTCTTCCAGGGTGGGATACTCTGCTTGCAGGATTTTAACGATAACTGACTTGCCATCGCGCTCTCTAATCCCCCGATAAATAGCTATACTCAGGTTAGCTTGAATTTCTTCTTGTATCTGGTATCCTGACAAACCGAGCATATATTCTTCTCCCTCTTACATTTTAGAAATTATGTAATTATTGCATCTCAGTCAGTTCCCGATATCCACCGGACTTTCACGGCTAATAAGCGTCTCGTCCCACCATCTCTATCCCCCCGCTTATATTTATAAGCATTTGCTTCACTAATTATGTATCGCAAATTCCAGCCTACACCCCGACTTAGGATATCCACCGGCATCCTGGTGAAACTCACAGCCCTACCTTACTCCTTTAAAATCTACCATATACTCGGCCAAAAATCAACCCGCAAAAATCATAAAAACTTTACAGCCTAAAGATTGAAAAAGTCCGCCCGCCCTTGAGATGGCATAGGGAAAAAACCCGGTTTCTTTAAAGAAACCGGGTTTTTGGGTTCCGAGGCGACCTCACCGATACTTTTTTGCTAACAACCTTTAACAGTCGCTAACAAATACATAAGCTGAGAGAGTCTCTCAACCAAGGCGTATCAACCAA
>CAZJNL010000467.1:0-4869 GCA_964546515.1 uncultured Oscillatoria sp. | reverse complement strand
GAAGGGCTGATTGCCCCCGGCAAAACCATCTTGGTGGAGCCGACTTCTGGAAACACCGGCATCGCTCTGGCAATGGTGGCGGCTGCCAAAGGCTACAAGTTAATCTTAACTATGCCAGAAACTATGAGTTCTGAGCGGCGGGCGATGCTGCGGGCTTATGGCGCTCACCTGGAACTGACGCCGGGAATTGAAGGTATGACCGGCGCGATTCAACGAGCCCAGGAAATTCTGGCAAAGACAGCCAACGCCTACATGCTGCAGCAGTTCCGCAACCCAGCCAACCCCCAGATTCACCGGCAAACCACGGCTGTTGAAATCTGGGAGGATACGGAAGGACAGGTGGATATACTGGTTGCCGGTGTGGGCACCGGCGGGACGCTCTCCGGTGTGGCGGAGGTCCTCAAACAGCGCAAACCGGAGTTTAAAGCTATCGCAGTCGAACCGGCCAACAGCGCGGTGCTGGGCGGCGGCAAACCGGGCCCGCACAAAATTCAGGGCATCGGTGCTGGTTTCATTCCCCAAGTTCTCAAGCTTGAACTGATTGATGAGGTGATTGCCGTAACCGATGAGGAGGCAATACTTTACGGACGCCGCCTGGCTAAAGAAGAAGGGCTGCTGTCGGGTATTTCCAGCGGAGCTGCCCTGTGGGCCGCGATTCGCGTTGGCCAGCGGCCTGAGAATCAGGGAAAATTGATCGTGATCATTCAGCCGAGCTTCGGCGAGCGCTACTTGAGCACTCCCTTGTTCCAAGAACCGGAACAGGACGTGCCTGCTTCCCTGAATTAGCCCCAATCCGCAACGGGAGACAGGGGCGAGGGGAGAGGGGGCAAATTGTTTGATTTTACAGTAGGGTGCGTTATGAACGCACCCTATTTTTCAAATTGGTTTTATGGCCAATACAAATCACTACGAGACGCTGCAAATCAGCCAAACAGCCACACAAGCGGAGATTAAACAAGCCTACCGGCGCTTGGTAAAACTGTTTCATCCGGACAGCAATTCTGAAATCGCCGGTCACGAGCAGATTGTCCGCCTCAATGCCGCCTACGAAGTCCTCTCAGATCCGCACCGGCGTCTGTCTTACGACAGAGAGCTGCACAAGCGCCTGCAGGTGCCCAGCCGCGACCGGCAGCAGCGCACAGCAGCCGCTCAGCAGCAGCACCGCGCTACTTGGCAAGCTGGACACGACGCCGACGAGCGGCTTAAGCAATGGATGCAGCAGGTTTACAAGCCGGTCAATCAAATCCTTTGCCAGATTCTTTATTCTCTCGAGGAGCAGTTGGAGCAACTCTCAGCCGATCCCTTTGACGACGAGCTGATCGCCGCCTTTCAGGATTATTTAAAAGACTGCCGCGACTCTCTCCGGCTGGCTCAAATGCGCTTTCGCTCCATGCCTAACCCGCGCAATGTCGCGGGGTGTGCGGTTCACCTCTACCACTGCATCAATCAAGTGGGGGATGGCCTCGATGAGTTGGAGTTTTTCCCTCTCAACTACGACGATCGCTACCTGCACACCGGTCTTGAACTGTTCAGAATTGCCACAGGATTGCGCTGCGAAGCCCAAGCCGCCATTAAAGATATTAAGGGTAAGGGCTAGGAAGAGGCAACAGAGCCGGCAGCGGATTGCCGAACAGATGCGGTATCTATTATAGCATATAACCTCTATTCTGTCAAAAACTCACGGATTAAAATTCCTGGCTAATGGGTGAATGGGGCATAAATCAGACTTGTTATTCGGTTCCGGGCAGCCTGGAAATGCCGGCTGCAGGCTGGAGCCTGAGGTCTTGGCACTCGTTGGGGAGGCTACGCCGGGGGGTGATCGTTGCTTTGCTCAAGCTGGGAACGAGGGGAGGAAGCCGGGGAAAGAGGAGATTGTGGGTGGCAAATTGGGTTATGCTTAACTTAAGGTAAGTTAACAAAAATTTACACCATGCGATGCGTAATTAATCGCCGGGCTGAGTTTTCGGCTAGCCACCGGTACTGGTTGCCAGAACTGAGCGAAGCGGAAAACCGGCTGCGGTTTGGCCCCTGCGAGAGAGCGCCCGGTCACGGACACAACTATGTCCTGTATGTGTCAATGGTTGGCGAACTCGACGAATACGGTATGGTGCTCAACCTGTCTGAAGTCAAACACGTCATCAAGCAGGAAGTCACCAGCCAGCTGGACTTTTCCTATCTCAACGATGTGTGGCCAGAATTTCAACAAACCCTGCCCACCACGGAAAACCTGGCGCGTGCGATTTGGCACCGGCTGGCCAACCACCTGCCCCTTGTCCGCATTCAGCTGTTTGAACACCCTGAACTCTGGGCTGACTATCTAGGAAACGGTATGGAAGCTTACCTGACAATTAGCACTCATTTTAGCGCCGCTCACCGGCTGGCACGTCCTGACCTCAGCTACGAAGAAAACTGTTCGATTTATGGCAAGTGCGCTCGTCCCCACGGTCACGGGCACAACTACCACCTGGAAGTGACAGTCTTTGGTAAAATGGACGAGCGCACCGGCATGATTGTGGATCTCGTCGCTTTGCAAAAGGCGGTTGACGATTATGTTGTTGAACCGTTCGACCACACCTTTTTGAATAAAGATATTCCCTATTTCGCCGAGGTTGTTCCCACGGCTGAAAATATTGCCGCTCACATCGCCAACCTGCTGAAACAGCCAATCCGCGATCTGGGTGCCGAACTGCACAAAGTTAAGCTGATTGAAAGTCCGAACAATTCCTGTGAAATCTTCGCTGCTGACTTGCCGCCTACTAGCGCCGCAGCAGTTCACAACAGGGAGCATCTGGTGCCGGTGTAGGGAATCGCAGGCGCGGGTGCGTTCCGCGAGTCGGGAACGCACCCTACTCCATAAATTCTTGTTCCGGTTCGGTTTCGGAATCGACGCAGAGCGTTTTGTATGAATGTGGGCTAGCATTGAATAGGTCTTTACACGACACCGCCAGGTTTTGCGGGGTGAGGATTCGGTTGCCGAAATCGCGGCGGCGGTTGTAAAAGGTGAACCATTCGCCGTCGGTGGAAATGGTGCCGATGCACTGGGTAGAGATGCTCCCCCAGCTCTCTACTTGGCACATGACCTTAAAATTCTCTTCGCCTTCACCGGCACTTTCTTCCAGCCAGAAGCCGGGAGCTGGTTTGTATCCGCTTTTCAGGTGGAAATTTTTCTGCACCCATGATTGCTGGCGCTCCTGGAGCTCGCGCCGGCGTTCTTCTCGCTCCTGCTGCTGGCGCTGTAGCTGTTGGAGACGCTCTAGGTGATCGGCCCGCAGATTTTCCAGCCGGTCTGCCAATTTCATCCCCAGTTCTGTGGTGACGGCGTGGGCGATGTGCTTGCAGATGTGCTGGCGGTATTTGTGCTCAAGACAGTTGCAGCTGAGGTTGTCCGCAATCTGCTTGTCCCACTGAAGGCGGTTTTTCAGGTGAATGCTGAAGCTAATGCCTGTGGCCAAATCGGTAAGCAGGATGCTGTCTCCGGCCTGTTCTGTGTGGAAGCCGTTGAAGCGGGCCCGACTGACGAAAGTGCTGGTTCTCCAGCCATTGGCAAGGATGTGAGAGATCCAAATTGTGTGGGGCTTCATTTTCCGGGTGACGGTGACGCCCATTTTCCAGATCGTCTCCTGGGCGACGCCCAAAATTTTGGACACGGCGCTTTCAAGATTTTCCCGGGTGTGGAAGGTGGTCAGAATGCCTGCGGACATGTTATAATTCTCCTTGTTATAATTTTATTATGCCTCTGGGAAAACTTGGCTGTTTGAACCCAGAGGCATTTTCGTCTGAAGGAATGGCAAGTGTCTGTATTGTAGTTAGCCGACTATAGCAATGTCAACATCTGAAACAAAAATTCCCAAGCCGAGAGGAGGGCCCAAAGGCCATGTGGGCAATCCAGCTGGGGCCAATCAGTGGGTGAAGGCGAAAGGGGAGGGGCTGTTTCCCAAAAAATTGACCCTTCGGATTTCCGAAGCAACCTGGCGTCAGCTCCAGGAGTGGCCTAAGCAAGTGCGCAATGCGGCATTGCGGGAATGGATCGATAAGGGGCAGGCGGAGTTTGACTTTGAAGAGCAGCAGTTAGATAGGAGTGAGGACACCGGCACCGAGAGCCAGCCGGACCACGGCACAGAGTAAAAAGCAAGCAGGCAGTCGTTGCCGGTCAGAATGGCTGCGGACATGATATAATCTACTTCCTATTTTAATTGCGTGCCCCTGGAAAAACTTGGCGGTTGTTCCAGAGGCATTTACATATGCCCTAATTTAGCTGGCACTACGGCTTGTTAGCCAAAAGGATGTCAACACCTGACGGCCTGCAGGGGAGATGTGATTTTTGGCGATTCTGTCAATTCCATTCCGGTGGCATCCTTATTGCATAGTGGAGCCGGAAAGCACCTCCGGTTCTGGAGCGAATGACCAATGCCCAATGCCCCATTGCCCGCTCCCCAGTACCGCAAGCTGCACGTCTAGCTTTAATTCTGCGTTCTGGCGTCCTGAACAATCCGGCAACTGTGACGCCAAATACCGCTGCCGGCGAGACATTCTTTGCGGCGGCACCTAACGCTTATAATAGAAACATTTCAGTCGGAACTATCTCCCCTGCACTTTGCCGGCAATTTTGTCTTCCGGGGGATATCTGTGGCTGGCTCACAGTTGGCGGCAACATGATGGCGACGGGAATTATAACCTCTGCCGGTGGAAATGTCACCCCTTCCCGACAATTTTATCCGGGTAAATGGTAATAATGCTGTTGGCTCTTCCGTGAAGAGTGACAAACCACATTCGACCGTGTACGCCTCTTATATCCAGAACGGGGCAATTGCCGGTAACATCTATTTTACTATCCCTCTGACTCTTTCTTCTTCCTTCGGGCGCGTACTT
>CAZJNL010000466.1:0-4872 GCA_964546515.1 uncultured Oscillatoria sp. | reverse complement strand
AGTTTGAGGAAGGGGATCACCGGGCGAAAAATAAGCTGTTTGAGGGCGAGAACTACCAGCGGGCGCTAGCAGCGGTGGACAAACTGCGCCCAATCGCAGACCGGCACCAGTGCAGTTTAGCTCAGCTGGCGCTAGCGTGGTTAATTGCGCAGCCGCAGACTTGTGCGATCGCAGGGGCGAGAAATGCCGAGCAGGCGGTGGGGAATGCCGGCGCGGTTAAGGTGCAATTGGATGCCGGTGAGCTGGCGGAAATTGATGCCATCGGGCGGAGTGTTACGGATTATTTGGATGACAGTCCGGTGATGTGGGAGTTTTGACCTCACCCCTTTACCCCCTCTCCGCTCGCGGAGAGGGGGAGCAAGACTCCCCTCCCCGCCGGTGGGGAGGGGTAGGAGGTGGGGTTTCCCTCGTTGCCAGGCTCCTTATGCGAGACGCCTCTTGAGAGGCGGAGCCTCTCCTTCCTCCCGAAAAGGAAGCCATAAAAAAAGCTTATATTACTTTCTGTAAAATTCTGCCAAATTGGCAACACAGGCAGGTTGGATTTTTTGTATCCTTTGTCTTATAGTCTCGCGCTTATTTGTGTCAGACTACTTAGTTCATTATTGCTGAGGTTGTTCATTTAGGGAGCTGCTTCTACCCCATGAATAAATATAACCGCCAAAAATTCCTCGCCGCACTCACCGGCATCTTCCTGTCTCTCACCTCACCGTTGCTGCTGACTCGCCACGCCTGGGCGAAACCCCCCACTGACGCGAAGGGTGCCCCCCTGATCGAGAAGTTAAAAAAGGCTGATGAATTCAACCGCGACGACACTGTGGACGCTTTAACCAAACTTGGCTCACCGGCTGTCACAGCTTTGATAAAAGCCTTGCAGTCTGATAATGTGCAAGTCCGGCAGGGTGCAGCCGGTGCGCTGGAGAAAATCGGCCAGCCGGCTGTCCCCCACTTGTTAAAAGCCTTGGAGTCCAACAATCAGAGAGTGCGCTGGAATGCTGCTGCTGCTCTGGGGAATATCAGTTCTAGGGATAAGAATACCGACTATATTAAGGATGCGGATGCTGTCATCTCCGCTCTTGTCAAGCTACTGAAAGACCCGGATGAGCCAGTGCGCCGGCGTGCCGCTAAGTCACTGTCGCAAATCAGCCAGCAATGGCATCTATATGAAGAAGTGCCACCGGCAGCCAAAGAGGCTATCCCGCAGTTAAGTTCAGCTCTGACAAATCCAGATGTTGTAGTGAGGCGCAGTGCGGCTGCTGCTTTGGCGAATATGGATGACAAAACCGAAGTCGCTATCCCCGACTTTATAAAAGCTCTGCAAGACGCAGATGCGGACGTGCGGTACAGTGCAATTGACGCTCTGGGGCGGATAGGTGCCCCAGCTAAAGTTGCCATCGAAGACTTGAGAAAGGCTTTGAAATCTGACCCGGAAATACGAGTGCGTTACAATGCAGCTTGGGCGCTGGGGAAAATCGGTGCCCCAGCCAAAGACGCTGTCCCGGACTTGCTCATGGCTCTGAAACACGATCCGCAAATCCGAGTGCGTTACAATGCAGCTTACGCTCTCGGCTTTATGGGTGCTGCAGCCAAAGACGCTATCCCCGACTTGAGAGCGGCTTTGAAAGACCCAGATGCGCGAGTGGGTTTCAATGCGGCTTATGCTCTCGGAAAAATCGGTGCCGCTGCTAAAGACGCTCTCCCCGACTTGAGAGCGGCTTTGAAAGACCGAAATCAGAATGTGCGCAACAATGCAGCTGACGCTCTGGGTAAAATTGCTGCTAAGCTTGTTGATGACAACGCAAATACGCTAACTCCATCAGATTTGGATAAGGCCATATCGGAATTGGATCGGTCATTAAAAATCCTAGGAGAATCTAAAGAGAAGTTCTCCGAGGAATCAATCGCCAATTTGCGCCGACCGTTGGAAGCACTCAAGGATCAAAAAAGCCAGCGCATCTTCATGAATTCGCTTTTACAGAATCCCTGGTTGTGGGGTTATGGAATGTATCTAGTCTCACTGTTCGGCATTTTTGGTATGCGCCCACTCTGGCTGCTAAAAATTTATAACCTATTGAAACCTATCGGCTTCAAAGTGCCAATTTTGGGAACAGATGTATCGCTTGGCTTCTTGATTTTTCTCAAATATCACCCCAGAGTGCTGGATGCCTGGGTGGCTTCCCACATCCAAGCAGCTCGCCAGGAATTTCAGAAGCGGGACACAGTGATCGCTCGCAAAGTTATCGTCCCAGTTCCCGTTGTCCTGGATAACAAAACCATTCCCGACCTCACCGGCAAAGATTTGCGACCCACATTCGCCCAAAAGCGCGGCTGTCTGCTGATCTGGGGGGAAGGGGGAGCTGGCAAAACCAGTCGCGCGTGTCAGATTGCCAAATGGGCGGTGTCGGACAGTCCAGAGGAGCGGATTTGCAACCACCGGATGCTGCCGGTGCTGCTCGAACAGGAGCTAAACTTTAAAGTAGCTGATGGCAAACAGCCTTTCCTAGAAGCCATCCGGGGTCAGCTGCAAGACCTCACCGACGAGGCAGAGCCGATTTCGGAAGAACTGCTAGAGCGCTTGCTGGTAGAGCGGCGCATCCTGGTAATTGTGGATAGCCTGTCGGAAATGAGCGAGGCGACGCAAGCGGCAATCCGGCCAGGAATGCCGGACTTTCCGGTGAATGCTTTGCTCGTTACTTCCCGCCTTGACGAACCGTTGGGTTTCGTTACCAAAACCACAATGAAACCGCTTCGCATTGCCGGCAACCGGCTGTCGTCGTTTATGGAAGGCTATCTGACCCAGCGAGGTAAACGCGACCTTTTCACCGATGAGGAGTTCTTCAAAGCCTGCATCCAACTTTCGAGAATGGTGGGGGACAGGAACATCACCGTCCTCCTGACAAAACTCTACGCCGACCAGATGATCGCCGCCAAGGAAGGCGCGACAGAGGTCGAACTGCCTGACAATATCCCCGAACTGATGCTCTATTACTTGAACCAGCTCAACCGCAGCGTGTCAGGTGAGAAATTCAGCGACACCACTCTCCACCAAGCTGCCATAGCTATTGCCTGGGAATGCCTGAAGTGTACTTTCCGACCGGCACCGGCAAACCGTCAAGCTGCTATAGCCGATCTCGGTGGAGATAGCGCCGAATCTCGCCTCAAATATCTCGAAGAAAAACTCCGCCTCATCCAAACTAAGGGTGTCGGACACGACCAAATCAGCTTTTCCCTTGACCCGGTAGCTGAATATCTGGCAGGGTTGCATTTGCTGGAAATGTATGATAGAGATGAGAGCAAGTGGCGCAATTTTCTATTGAAGGCAGACGCGATGCCAGGAGAGCCTGCGGCTATCAAAGGTTTCCTGCTAGCAGTGCGGGATTGCTACCTCGCCAAAATTCCGGGGGCGAAAGATACCGATTTCGTGCCGAAGGAATTGGGGAATCGCTCTGGTTTGACTGTGGCGTATGCGCCGCAGCCGGTGCCGGTGTAACCCGTCTCGCCGTGAGTTCAAAACTGTCGGTTTCTGCCTCTATGCCCCCCTTTTTAAGGGTGTTGGGGGGATAGGAACTCTGTGCGAAGGTGTTAGCGAACAGGACAAAATGCTTCAATAGTTACAGCATCTACATTCAACCTATAATGGCTAAAACAGCAGCTATCCGCAGCAAACGGCTAATCAGCCTAGCCCCCGATGCCTGGGTGCAGTGGGTGACACAGCGCCGCGTGTCTAGCGCCAGACATTCTGGCGTCGGAATTCCAGTGGCTCAGCCGCGAGATCGATGTGCTGGGAAAAGCTTCCAGTCCCCGCGAGAGCGAATTTATCGCCCTCAATGATATACAATTGCGCTGCGACTCTCGCACGCTCAAACGGTTGCGGGCTTATGCGGCACTCGCAGAGTTAAAGTACGATTTGCCGGGCGGGGCAGTTAAAACTATACCGCAGGCGTCTCGCCTGCGGCTACGCCCGCAGTATAGCTGCGAATTATATGAGACTGTTTGCTCATTGATGTGGGGTCTTAATAATGAACCGCCGCCGTGAAGGAGCGCCAATAAGGAAGAAGAAAGAGTCAGAGGGATAGGAAAATTAATGTTCCGGGCAATTGACGGAACTAGATATCAGAGGCGTGCGACGGGGGAGATTTTGTGGCGCGTCGCGCTTCACGGATTCGCCAATAAAATTCTTCTATTCGCCCGGATCTATTTACATAACTGAGATTAGATAACTGAGATGAATCCGACGAGTTCATGGGCTTACAGGCGCGTCAAGACTATCGCGTGATTAATCTCACAGGAAGTGGACGCAGAATTAGTCTTTCAACAGCCGCTCCCATCCTTACTCCCCTTTGTGCCGGTGCTCCGTTTGTAGTTGGGCTAAAGCCCCACCGTTTGCAGTTGGGCTTTAGCCCCACAGTTGAGCCAGTTGGAAAACCTGCTAGCCTTTTTTGCTAGATTCGTGCTGTCAACTCCTTTGGTACAGCAAATCATCAGGTGGGATATGGCTGTCTTAGAGGAATCTCCTTGGTATCAAGAAATTTTGCAGCAAGAAGCGCGGCGGATACTGCAGCGGATGCTACAGCGCCGTTTCGGTGAGGTGCCGGTTTCGGTACAGACTGCCCTCCTAGGGTTGAGCGTGGAGGAATTAGAGGAATTGGTGGATGTGGCTGTAACGGCGACTTCCCTCGATGAGTTTATCGCTTCTCTACCTCCCACTAACGGCAATCAGTAACAAAAACTTTTGTAGGGGCGGGTTCACCCGACATCTTTAGTACACCGAGGAAGAATGTGGATAAACCCGCCCCCCAAAACCGCCCCCCCAACCCCGCCCCACTGGGCGGGGGCAATATTAAACCGGGTTTGAGATAGCGGTGGGGCCACACC
>CAZJNL010000465.1:0-4880 GCA_964546515.1 uncultured Oscillatoria sp. | reverse complement strand
TCGACAAATCCAAAATCCTTGCATCCAAAATCCTTGCATCCAAATGTCTTTAAACCTCTCTGCCTGGTCTATTAAAAAGCCGGTGCCCACGCTAGTCATTTTCTTAATCCTGACTTTTGTGGGCTGGACATCGTTTGGCCAGCTGGGCATCGACGCCAATCCCAACATCGACATTCCTGCAGTTTCCATCACCGTCACCCAGCCGGGAGCCGGCCCTTCGGAATTAGAATCCCAGGTAACAAAAAAGATTGAAGATGCCGTTGCCAGTTTGGGGAATATTGACCAGCTGATTTCGACAGTAACAGATGGGGTTTCCACAACAACCATCAACTTTGTCTTGGGGACTGACAGCGATCGGGCCACCAACGACGTGCGCAATGCGGTGGCCCAAATTCGGCAAAACTTGCCCCAAGACATCAACGAACCGATCGTCAAGCGGCTGGAGTTCGCCGGCGGGCCAATAATGACCTACGCCGTCAGCTCAGACCGGCGCGGTGTGGAAGAATTGAGCGACATGGTTGACACGACGATCAGCCGCGCCCTGCTGGCGGTTCCCGGAGTCTCTCAGATTCAGCGCGTCGGGGGTGTGGACAGGGAGATTCGGGTTGAGCTCAACCCCGACCGGCTCAAAGCCCTCGGCATTACCGCCACCCAAGTCAACGACCAGATCCGCACCTCCAACACCAACCTCCCCGGCGGGCGCTCAGAAGCAGGCGGCAGCGAGCAGAGCATTCGCACCCTCGGCAGCGCCGCCACTGTGGACACGCTGAAAAACTACCGCATCGTCCTTCCCGGAGGCGCTGCGGTGCCTTTGCACAGCTTGGCAGAAGTGTCGGATGGCCACGGTGAAGCCCGCAGGGCAGCTCGGCTAGCCACTGGCAAGGGAGCAAAAGCAGGGGAGGAGCCGATTGCGCCCGTCGGCAGCACGGTGGCGGGGGAAAATTTTGAAAATCCTATTATACCAGATAAATCGGTAACTGTCAAGGACGGGAGTGGGAAATCTCAAGTTGGCACGCCGGTGGTGGCTTTCTCCGTGTTGCGCAGCACCGGCAGCACTCTGGTAACGGTGGAGGAGGGGGTTCGCAAAGCTGTCGAGCAACTTGACAAAACGCTGCCGGATGATGTAAAATTTGAACTCATTTTTACCCGGGCGACGAACATCCGCGAATCCTACGAAGCGTCTGTGGATGCTTTGGTGGAAGCCAGCTATATGGCGGTGCTGACAATTCTGATATTTTTGCGAGACTGGCGAGCTACGCTAATCACAGCCATCTCCCTACCGCTGAGTATTCTGCCGACGTACTGGGTGATGCGGCTGCTGGGTTACACCCTCAATGGCATGACGCTGCTGGCGCTGGCGCTGACGGTGGGGAACTTGGTGGATGACAGCGTGGTGGAAATTGAGAACATGGACCAGCATTTGCAGATGGGCAAAAAGCCGCTGCAAGCTGCGCTGGATTCTGCTGAGGAAATTGGGCTGGCGGCGCTGTCTGGGTGCGCCACAATTGTGGCGGTGTTTTTGCCGGTGGCGTTTATGGGCGGCATACCGGGGCAGTTTTTTGGCCCTTTTGGGGTTACGGTTGCGGTTTCTACGCTGTTTTCTACGTTTGTGGCGCGTACCATGACTCCCATGCTGTGCGCTTATTTAATGAAGGAAAAAGGTCAGGAAAGTGCCAGCCCTTGGTCGTTAATTGCTGGCTTTTTTCAAAAGAAAAAAGGGAGCCTTACAAGCCGACAGCCCTCTCAAAAGCGGCAAGGGGGTGGAATTCAACCGTATCGCGGTCTGCTCACTTGGGCGCTGAGGAACCGGATAACAACTTTGCTGATTGCTATTGCTTTTTTTCTCGGCACTTTGCAGTTGCTGCCTCTGATTCCTAAGGGGCTGTTTAATAGCGGCGATACGGGGTTGAGTACGGTGAATATTGAGCTGCCACCGGGCTCGACTTTGAAGGAAACGGACGGGGTGATGCAGCGGGCAATGCAGCGGTTGAAGGAAAGTCCGATTGTGACGAATGTGCTGGGCGCAGCCGGTGGGAGCAGTGGGGTGAATTCCGCTACGATATATGTTAATCTGACGCCTCGGGAAGAGCGGAAACTCTCGCAGCAGCAGTTTGAGCGGGAAATGCGGGAGGCGTTTCAGAAGATTCCGGGGGCGCGTATCAGTTTTTCTGGCGGCGGCGCTGCGGGAAGCAGGAAGGATGTTTCTCTTGTTCTCAAGAGTGAAAATCCGGCGGCTCTCAATTCTGCTGCTGACGCTCTGGAGCGGCAGATGCGGGATATTGCCGGTTTGGTGGAGGTGAGCTCTACTGCGGCTTTGGTGAAGCCGGAGATTTTGATTAAACCCGATCCGGCGCGGGCGGCGGATTTGGGGGTTTCGGTGCAGGCGATCGCCCGGACTGCTTCTCTTGCGACTCTGGGAGATAATGAGTCTTCTCTGGCTAAGTTTGATTTGCCCGACCGGCAAATTCCGATTCGGGTGCAGCTGGCGCAGGAGTTTCGCGACAGCATGGAGACGATTAAAAATCTGCAAGTACCGGGAAAAAATAACCAGCTGGTTCCTTTAGGCTCGGTCGCCAAGCTCAGCATCGGCAGTGGGCCGGCTCAAATCAACCGATTTAACCGAGCGCGTCAGGTGTCGGTGGAGGCGAATTTGCAGGGGATTTCCCTGGGAGATGCGATGGGGCTGGTGCGGAAGCTGCCGGCGATCAATCCCCTGCCGCCGGAGGTTACGGAGGAATCTGCCGGTGATGCCAAGATTATGCAGGATATTTTCAGTCGCTTCGGTGCGGCGCTGGGGCTGGCGGTGCTGTGCATTTATGCGATTTTGGTGCTGCTGTACAACAGTTTTCTGATTCCTCTGGCGATTCTGGTGTCTTTGCCTCTGTCTATTGGCGGTGCGCTGATCGGGCTGATGGTGATGCAGCAGGAGTTGGGGCTGTTTGCCCTAATCGGGATTGTGCTGCTGATGGGGCTGGTGACGAAAAACGCTATTATTCTGGTGGACTGCGCTCTGTCGAATCAGAGGGAAGGGATGCCGCAGTTTAAGGCGGTAGTGGAGTCTGGTGCCTCTCGTTTGCGCCCGATTATGATGACTTCGATTTCGACGATTGCGGGGATGGTGCCGATTGCGATGGGATTGGGGGCGGGATCGCAGACGCGAGCTCCGATGGCGGTGGCGGTGACTGGGGGCTTCACGACTTCTACGCTGCTGACTCTGGTGGTGGTGCCGGTGCTGTTCACTTATATAGATAGCTTCCAGCACTGGATTGGCCGGCTGGTTAAAGGCTCTCCCCTGGGGTTTTTTAAGAAGTGGGGCAAGGGAGCTCTGAAGCGGGGGAACTCTGGCGCGGGGGATTTGTCTTAGGCAATCGCTGTCGTGTGGGGGGGCGGGCGTCGGATAGGGGCGGGGCAGGCGAATTAGCTTCGCGGTGTCTTAAACATTTTGGGTGAACCCGCCCCTACTGTCTGATCTCAAATTCCTGTTTTCCGAAAGAATGGTTTTTACAAATACCGGAATTGAGACAGGTTTTGTATATATGCTTTCTGCCGGAAATAAGAAATGTGTACAATTTGCACACAAAATAGCCCCGACAGTCTGGCCCCGATGCCCGATGCCCGATGCCCGATGCCCGATGCCCGATGCCCGATGCCCGATGCCCGATGCCCAATGCCCCATGCCCCATGCCCAATGTCAAATAAACCCGCCTCCGGCGTGGGGCGCTGCGGTTTATTAAGATTTTGCATTGTGTCACTTTGATGTCGGGTGAACCCGCCCCTACAAATTCCCATGCCCAATCCCCAGTGCCCCATGCCCCAGACTCTATATTAAGAACTGTTAATTAGATATAAGTTTTATGTAAAGATCTTGCGGGCAATCTGGAGTTGGGCTAGTTTAGGGTTAGGCAATAAAGCCCAAGTATAAATTCATAAAAAGCCGGTGGGTTAGGCGGAAGTCTCTTAATGAGGCGCGACGGCCTAATGGGAAGATTGGCAGGATCGAGGGTTTAACAGCTCTCCTCGGACGGGGGAGTTGGAATCGGCTAAAAGAATCGAGAGAGCGAGGGGTTATACTGGCCAATACAAGGGGCCTGACTTGTATTAAAAAGGAAACACAGTTGTTTGGCGTGATAGCCAGAATAAAAGTTGGTTTCCTGGCCGAATAAAAAATCGGATTGACTCAGGAGTTAAAATCAATAGATGGCCCAGGTGGAAAGTAATTTCTAGGGAACTTGGGCGCGGTTGTCGTGATGAAATTGTTGAGGAGAATGCTATCATGCCTGATATTTATGAGGCCAATGACAGCCGGGAGAGCCTATTCCAGCTATATGGGAATCACCCAGCAAATTTGGGCTTATTGACAGGAGTAAATCCCATCGATGCTTCGATGGAGTCCGACGGTTCGGACTGGTTCAGTTTCGAGACTGCCGGCACTGGAGAAGCGGGAAGCGCCTTCAGTATTGACTTCGATAATGCGCTGAGCGACCTGGACTTAATACTGTACGATGAGTTTGGAAACTATCTTGATGGGTCTACCGGTACAGGTAACAGCGAGACGGTCAGCTTAGAGGGACGTCCGGCGGGGCTGTACTACGCAAAGGTTTCCAGGTACACTGGAGACAGCGACCAGAACTACACCATAACTATCTCAGCGCCGGGGGGTGCCGGTGCCGGTGCCGGTGACGACTACTTTGAAGAGAATGACGATTTCACCACTGCTGCAGACCTGGGGCCGTTGCAATGGTATAACCCCTATTACAGCTTGGCTATTCAGTCAAACGACCCAGACTGGTTCAGGTTCGAGATTCCAGGCACCGGCGCGTATGGCGACGAGGTGAGGATTGACTTCCAGAATTACCTGGGCGACCTGGACTTATACCTGT
>CAZJNL010000464.1:0-4887 GCA_964546515.1 uncultured Oscillatoria sp. | reverse complement strand
CTACAGGGGGTGTGCCACAGCGCTCTGAAAACCCCTGTGTTCCGATTAATAAAAGAGGAAAAATTAAGAGAGATGAGCTATGACTGAAATTGTATTTCTGGTTGAAGACGATCCAGATGGCGGCTATACCGCTAGGGCGTTAGGCGAGTCGATTTTCACTCAGGCTGACGATCTAGAAACCCTGCGGGAAATTATTCGCGATGCGGTTCGCTGCCATTTCCCTGACGAACAAATGCGTCCCAAAGCGATCCGTTTGCACGCGCGATGAGGTCATTGCTTCGTGAAACTCCCGCGAGACTTATCCGGTCAAGAGTTAGTCAAAGCTCTTGCGCGTCTTGGATATGAGGTCAGCCATCAAACCGGCAGCCACATTCGGCTGACTGCCCAGCGCAATGGCGAACATCATATCACAATTCCTGCTCACGATCTATCAAGGTGGGCACGCTAAACTCCATCCTGCGAGATGTCGCAGCTCATGCTCGTTTGAGCCGTGAAGAATTGCTAGCTCAGCTATTTCCATAACTGCTGGAATCTATTTCGGTGGGTGACGCGCCAGAGTACGGCACCCTACTTCTGCGCGTCTGGGTGATAGCCGGCGCAAAAAGGGCGGCCAATATATCGCCCGCCCCACAATAGAATCTGCAACTGTCTTACAGCCACAATTTCCCAATTGCCGGCTTATTACATGATGGCAATCGCGGCACTCAACGCCCGCACGTTTTCCATCACAGCAGCCGTCAGCTGGTGACTCACCGGCAAGCTGTCAACCACCATGCCGGCGCACAGCAGCATCAGGTACAGAATCGAGTATTTGAACAGCGAACGCGCCACATCCCGCTCGCTAGGAGTCCGCAACAGCTGCCAAGCTTTCTGAGCAAAAATCCCCCCCAGCAAGACAGCAACACCGGCATAAACCGCCCCCGTCGCGTGCAAAGGATAAACCAGCAGCAGCGTCACCGGCAGCAAAATTAAAGTGTACACCCAAATTTGCCGCGCCGTCAATTCATCCCCCTCAATCACCGGCAGCATCGGAACCTTGACTGCAGCGTAGTCTTCCCGAATCATCATCGCCAGCGCCCAGAAATGGGGCGGTGTCCACAAGAAGATGATGGCAAACATCACCCAAGGTGCCCAGCTCAAATCGCCGGTTACCGCCGCCCACCCCACCAAGGGCGGAATCGCACCGGCAGCCCCGCCAATCACGATATTCTGGGTGCTGTGGCGCTTCAGCCAGTGGGTGTAAATCAGTACATAAAAAACAATGCCAGACATCGCTAGCAACGCAGCCAGCAGGTTGGCGAAAACTGTCAGCAAGGTGAAGGAAAGGGAAGCGAGAGCGATGGCAAATATCAGGGCGTCGCGAGGCTTTATCCGACCGGAAGGGATGGGGCGGTGCCGGGTGCGCTCCATGATATAATCAATGTCTCGGTCGTAGAGGCAATTGATGGTATTGGCAGCACCGGCAGCTAGCGCTCCGCCGGTCTGGGTCCCCAGTAACAGCAGCGGATCGACCTGTCCTTCGGCTGCTACCCACATGCCGGCTGCTGTGGTGATTAGCAGCAGCAGGATGATGCGGGGCTTGGTTAGCTGGTAGTAGCTTTGCATCACCTGCAACAGGTTTTCATGGTGTCTGCTGGCACTGGTGCTGATGATTTCTTGCATGGATTTTTGTTTTATTTTTTTTGGAACCGCCAAGACGCCAAGAACGCCAAGGAAGAAGAGAGGGAGGTGAGAGGGGAAGTTAATTAGGAGTAAGGTAAGAAGGGGTGAGGGTTAATTTGGCGCTATAGTTTCTGAGCGCCGGTCGCGCATTGCTAAGACGGTGAAGGCGACTAGGACTCCGAGCAAAGCTGCGCCGGTGGCTTGGTGAGCGACGGTTAGGGGCTCGACTTGCAGGCGCAGGTAGAAGGTGGCGACGCCTAGGGCGATTTGGGCGGCTAGCAATCCGCCTGCCCAGAAAGCCAGGTTGCGCAGGGTTGGGTGGAGGGCCGGTTTGCGCCACGCGAGAAGGGGGAGTGCTAGAGTGGCTAGGGTGGCAGGGACAACGCCGGCAATGTGGCTGTTGATGACGGCACACAGCTGGCCATACCCAAAGCACTGGTGCAGGGCCCACTGTGACCCGACGAGGGCTCCTAAAAGGCTTTGCAAGTAGACCAGGATGGCCGCCGCTAGCCCCACCCAGGGCAAGACGCCGGCTGTGCCGGTGCCTTGATAGGGGATTAAAGCTAGCCAAATTACTAGGAGGGTGGTGAAAAATAGGAGAGCTGTTCCCAGGTGAGCGGTAACAATGTCAAATCTGAGCAGTTCTGTAACGGTTAGCCCTCCCAAGACGCCTTGGAATATTATTAAGCCGAGGGCGAAGGTGGAAGCCCACGGCAGCCACCCGGGCACAGAGCGCCGGTGCCACCAGGACATGCCGGTGAGTGCGATTGCGCCACAGCCAATTAAGGCTGCGTCCAGCCGGTGAAACCACTCTAGGAATACCTGAAAGTTCATTTGCTGGGCGGGCACTAACTCTCCGTAACAAAGTGGCCAGTCTGGGCAGGCTAGTCCGGCATTCATCACCCGCGTGGCACTGCCTATGGCCATCAAAAGCAGCGTCGCGACCGCCAGTTTCCACACGAGGCTGCGGATGCGTTCCCCCGCCTGGGACTGCGGGGTTGAATTTGCTGCTTCTTGATGCAAAACAGAGTTGGCCATGCGCTATACCTCAGTGTGACTAGGAAATATAACTTAATATAATCCTGAGCAGTCGCTCATTCTGCTAGCAAAACCTTATAGTTGTCTGAATGACAAGCATGCGGGCTTTAGAAATTCTTCCGATTGTTACAGTTTTTTACTTTGGGCGGGCCAATTTGACCGGGACGGGCAGACGCGATTCGGCGTTCTACAAGAGAGAGGGCCAGGGGGCGATCCTAAAGAAATTCCAAAAGATAGGCGCTCTGGCCCCATCTGAGGGAATACCTGCTTTACCTTAAGGAAGTAAGCGGAACTGGAAAATCAGTGGCAACCCGCACTTGACCTGTGCGGGCGATCAGGTGTGCGCTGTCACTGGCTCAATGGTGCTAGGCTCCTCAAGAGAGCCAACGTTCAAAAAATTTTGTTAGGAGGTTCCAATTCGCTGTGAGCGTCCCAAGTTCCATACTCACTATGCTGGCCGGCATCGCCCTGACCCTCGTCAGCCTCTGGTACGGCCACAACCACGGTCTGATGCCGGTGGCAGCCTCCGCAGAAGCATCCGCCGTGGACGACTTGTTCAACACGATGATGACCATCTCCACCGGCCTGTTTATCCTGGTTCAGGGGGTGCTGATCATCTCGGCGATTAGGTTTCGCCGGCGCAAAGGCGACAATACGGACGGCCCGCCGGTGCATGGCAATGTTCCCTTAGAAATTCTCTGGACAGCGATCCCAGCCATTATCGTTCTCGGCATCTCTGTCTACAGCTTTGAGATTTACAACTCGATGGGCGGTCTTGACCCGATGGCCTCCCACGACCACAGCAGAATGCAGATGGCCAAAATGCCTGCAGGGTCGGCAATCGCGGCTCCCCTGCCCGGGGAGGCGGGAGAAACCCCTCAAATGCCGCCGGCTGGGCCTCGTCTCGTGGCCACCGGCATTGGCGCTTCCCCAGATGAGCAAGGCAAACCGGCAGACCTGACGATCGAAGTCACCGGGCTGCAATTCGCCTGGATTTTTAACTACGGTGACAGTGGCGTCACCTCTGGCGAGCTGCACCTGCCGGTTGGGCGCGAAGTCCAGCTGAATATCGCCGCCAGCGATGTCATCCACGCCCTGTGGGTTCCGGAACTGCGACTCAAGCAGGATGCAATTCCCGGACGGGCGACTGAACTGCGATTCAGACCTTCAAAAGTCGGCGACTACGCCGTCGTCTGCGCTGAACTGTGCGGTTCCTACCACGGCTCGATGAGGACGCGGATGATTGTCCACACACCGGAAGAGTTCGACAGCTGGCTGTCGAGTCAGCTTGAAGAAGTTGCCAGCTCCGAAAACCTAAAGGGAGCCGTGGCGGTGAGTCCTGCTAACTTGTCCGATGGCGAGTTTCTGGCTCCTTATGCGGCTGAAATGGGGATTGAGAAGCTTTCTCTAGAGCAGCTTCACCCCTCCCACCACGCCGCTCACCATGCGGGGAATTAGGTCAAAAACAAATTAGGGATTTGGGGATCTGGGGAGGGATTGGGGACTGACCCGATCCCAATTTTCTTTTGTGATGAAACAGTTGAGATCCCCCCCAGCCCCCCTTAAAAAGGGGGGAGCCAGAACTATCTGTTTCACGATTAAATTAGATTGGGATCAGGTATCTAGCTTGTTCCAGCCCCTCGCATCTGTCACTATAAAAAGCTATGACGTCACAAGTACAGCTGCAACAAACAGCCAATCAGCCGGCTCACGGTACAGAGCCGGAGCGAAGAAATTGGCGAGACTACTTCGGTTTCAGTACCGACCACAAGGTAATCGGGATTCAATACCTGGTTACGTCGTTTATTTTCTACTTAATTGGCGGAGCTTTGGCGACTGCAGTCCGCACGGAACTAGCCACGCCGGATGCCGATTTTGTCAGCCCTGAACTGTACAATGGCTTGTTTACGCTCCACGGCACAATTATGATTTTCTTGTGGATCGTACCGGCAGGGGCGGGGTTTGCTAACTTCCTGGTGCCGCTGATGGTTGGGGCGAAGGATATGGCTTTCCCCCGGCTGAATGGCGTCGCCTTCTGGCTGATTCCGCCGGGAGGTTTGCTGCTGCTGAGCAGTTTGTTGCTGAACACGCCACAGGCGGGCTGGACTTCCTATCCGCCCTTGAGTCTGATAACTGGCCAAGTCGGCGAGGAGTTGTGGATTCTCAGCGTCTTGATTCTGGGAACTT
>CAZJNL010000463.1:0-4888 GCA_964546515.1 uncultured Oscillatoria sp. | reverse complement strand
AAATGGATACCTGTCCAAACCGGGTGTGCGTAACGCCGAATGTCGCGCCTCTAAATTTCTCTTGTAGAGACGCGATTTATCGCGTCTCATAAACCGGATGCGTGCGGATATAAAACTGTCCCGCTCCCCTCAAAACCCGCGATATTTATTGCTTCTCTGAATTTGTCTATATCCCACTCACTATGAGCATTAAACGCCGTCAGTTTCTGGCTTTATCTGGCTTCAGCTTGGGTTTCGCTTGGCTGGGAAACTCACTGTTCGGGAAAAGTATCTGGGGTGCCGGTGGCGGCGCAGTTGCTGCTAGTCCGGAACAAGAAGCCCTAATTGCCAATTTGCGGCTGAGCGAGCCAATTTTGCGCTTTGTCGCGGTGGCGGACACCGGCACCGGCGGGCGCGGACAGTATGCCGTCGCCCGAGCCATGACTCGCTACCGCGAGCAAAACGCTTTTGATTTGGTTATCCTTGCCGGTGACAATATCTATTACCACGGCGAAATTGAGAAAATTGGCGAGGTTTTTGAGCAACCTTATAAGCCGCTGCTGGACTCTGGGGTGAAATTTTACGCCTGTCTCGGCAATCACGACATTCGCACCGGCAATGGCGACGCCCAAGTGCGGTATGCCGGTTTTAATATGCAAGGGCGATACTACACGTTCCGCCGCGATTCGGTGCAGTTTTTTGCTTTGGACACCAATGACAATGCTGACTGGAAAGATCAGCTGGCGTGGTTAGACAAGGAACTCAGCCGCAGCGACGCCCCTTGGAAAATTGTATTTGGGCACTATCCCGCTTATTCTGCCGGTTTGCACGGCGGGAGCAAGCGCGTCAGGGAAGCTTTGGCACCGCTTTTTCAAAAGTACGGGGTGCGTCTGTATATAAATGGTCACGACCACAATTATGAACGCACTCGCGATATTAATGGTACGACATACCTGACTTGCGGTGCCGGTGCCGATCTCAGGCCGGTGGGGCGTTCGGAAGTGACGGCGCGTTCCGCCAGCCAGTTGAGTTTTGCCGCGCTGGATGTGTATGCCGGTCATATTGTAATTGCGGCGATTGATACGGACAATGAAATTTTTGACCAGGGTGTGATTCAATTGCCGCCGGCATAACCAGCACGCCGGCAACTTCCCTCGATGGCGGCAATGGGCAACCCCACCGCTGTCCTCTCCCCTCACAATTATCTCACAGCCATCTGTGAAAAACAAACCCTCTGAAAAAAAACTTGCTTTCTAGAGCTGGCTGTGATATACTCAAAATCAGAATGCTAATCTACGGCATCTCGATAGAGTTACCGTAGATTAAGTTTGGCCAGAGGCGGCTGAAAAACCACGGGGAGGTATGGCGAACACGCCCTGGGTCAAGATCAGGCTTTGCGTAAATATCCGAATAGCTCCATTAAATGTGGGGGTAGTATCGTAAACAATGTCCGTAAACTCTTTAACCAACCGGCTCGGGATCGACGACTTCATTATCGAGCTGATGCGCATCCCGCAGCGACATCTCCAACTCGATCAGCTCAAAGACTTGGTGGCGCAGCTCGAAATCAACAGCCTCCTGCTGACACCGCACATACACTTCTGCAACGCCGGCTATACGCGCAACCTCCTGTGCCGGACATCGCGGTTTGATATGCTGGTTTTGTGCTGGCTGCCCGGGCAACTGACGGCGATCCACGACCATGCCGGTTCGCTCAACGTCACCCGCGTTTGCAGCGGAACGCTCACCTCGCGGCTGTTCCAAGTGCGTGACCGACCGGTGCCAGGGCGAGCGTTCGTGGAACTCAAGATGGAACAGCAGCTGGGCGAAAACGAATTGTCCCTGGTTGACCGCAACCATATCCACCAGCTAGGTAACCTGACGGAGCAAAGACTCGTCACCTTGCACGTCTACGCGCCACCGCTGCGAAACATCACTGTTTACAATCCTTATTCCGGTCAGATCGATCCAGTAGCGCTGCGCTATACTTTGGAAGATGAATTTGCTTGACTCTACTCTTTGGGGTGGCAACTTTTCAACTGCGGAGGCTCACACAAGCTGTGTTGATTCAACACCCCCGATTCATCAGCCGTCTCGCCTTTTAATCGGCGAGATTGCCGACTTAAGTGTCTTCCCTGGTGCCGGTGGCGTATATCTCTCCTCCGCAACCTCGCATCCAGGCAATTATTTGGTTGTGTGGCGCTTTCGCAGAAAAAACTCAGACAACTTATATCAGGTTCCGTTGATTAACCGCAATTAGGCTCCGGGTTCGGAGGATTAGCAATGAGATCGTGCCCAATGCCCAATGCCCAATACCCAGTGCCCGATTCAGAGATATTATGCCCCTTACCACTGAAGCTGTGCCGCCAGCGCTTCCCCGGTGGCTTCCCTGTCTAATGGCTTAGAAAACAGATAACCTTGTCCGCACTCACATCCCAACTTCCTGAGTTCGGCCAGCTGTTGTGACGTTTCTATTCCCTCAGCAATCACTTCTAAGCCCAGATGATGAGCCAATTTCACCATCATCTGGACAATTTCCCAACCTCGGGCATCAGACTCCATTCGGCTGACAAAAGAACGGTCAATTTTCAGCACATCCACCGGCAAGCTATACAGACGGCTCAAAGAGGAATAGCCGGTGCCAAAGTCGTCAATAGCCAGCTCTACCCCCAAGGCTTTCAGGTGGTTGGCCCGGGCAGCAGACTGTTCAGTATCTGCCGCGATTGCAGTTTCCGTAATTTCCAGCTGCAACCGGCTGGCTTCTAAGCCATTTTCCTGTATCAATTCTGAAATCATGCCAATTAAATTGGCGTGCAAAAACTGTTGGCCAGAAACATTCACGCTCATAGTCAAAGTGGGAAATTCAGACTGCCAAACGCCCAGCTGGCGGCAGGCTTCCCCAATCACCCATTCCTCAATCGGGATAATTAGACCCGTGCTTTCCGCCAGCGGTATAAAATCTGCCGGCGCTACAAGACCGTCTTGGGGGTGCAGCCAGCGCACCAGTGCCTCGAACCCGTCAATGCGACCGCTGGCTAAAGACACAATCGGCTGGTAATATACCTGAAACTCCTGTTTTTCCACAGCTCGGCGCAGTTGTTTCTCTGAATATGGGGATCTGCCCCAAGCCTGAGCGGGCTTCTTAGCCGCGCTTGCCTTCAGCCCGCTGAGGTGCGACGATATCCGCTGATATCGCTCCTCACTTTCCGGGTGGGAGATGTGCCAAATTTTTAGATTGAGCGCTTGCAGGTAGATAAGGCCATTTTTAATTTGCTGGGGAGTGCCTCTCAGTTCCAGATCGAACCATCCCTGACCGCCCGTATTTGGGCCAAGCATAGCGCTGGTGATGTTGACGAGGATTCCATAATCGTAGGTTAACCGTGAAAGCACGGGTTCTTGATAATAATCCTGAGGAATGCAAACTCGCAAGCGGTTCGGAATCATGCGTTCCGCTTGACTTTCAGTGAAAAAAGACTTCATATTAATTCTCGATCTAGGGGGATTACTATTATTTTGAATGGCTGCGCTCATAGCAACTCCTGCCTTTATAATTTCCTAGTGTCAGAACGGATCGGGTTCTGGCAGAACAGTACAGCGGTGGGGGAGGTTCATACCGGCTGTCACTGGCGCTTCCCCGAACCGGGGTGGCACTCTCGCTTGGGTGGACAGCCCCGCTGGGTGGTTGAGCCGTAAAATTATGGTAACTATAATCTACGGCAAATCGGTCAAATTACTGTATTTTTTAAGAAAGTCAGCGAAAAAGCCGGTCACAGCCACCTTGGAAAACCCCGGCGGCTGAGTAGGAAATCCAGCCCAGTAGGGTGCGTGCGCTCTGCGCACCCACCGCAACAGCGTATTTACATACATGGGGATGCTCTCATTCCACCGGCACGGCGCGGGCGGGTGTTCTGAACCAAAGCAAACCCGATAAAAGTTAAAAAAATGGTTAATTTTTCCGGCGTTCCCGGGCGGGCCGGCATAAAATAGCCGCCTACAGAAACCAGGTAACTCCTGCGAAACCTGGTTTCTCCACAGGTATTTTTGATCGGCGGGTGGTTTTGTGGCAGCCGGTATAAAGAGCGCCGGCTGCGGCAGCTTAACACCGACAGTGGTGCTAAAATTCCTGTGGAGCCAGCACAGGTATCAATCAGTTAATTTTCAATTCGGGAGAAAAATGACTCAAGGCGGCAGAGCCAATACTTCTGGCAATGTTTTAGAAAGCGCTGTAGAAGGTGCGTTGCGGGGACATAAATACGTCCAAATCGGTTCAACTTTACCGAAGAAGCAGCGCCTAGCCAACCTTTTAAACTCCACTAACCTGCCGAAGCGATATGCAAGGCAGGTTCAGATTGGGCCAGGTATTTATGGAACGGAAATATATGTAGACTTTTATATCCTAGGATCTCCTGCAATTCCTGCTGGTCTAATAATTGAGTGTAAATGGCAACAAGTCGGCGGCTCAGTTGACGAAAAACTTCCTTACGTTAACTTGAATATCCAGAATTGCTATCCCGCACCGGCAGTTGTATTGATAGACGGCGGCGGAATGAAGCCAGGAGCGATCGCCTGGTTAACTCAACAAGTTAACTCCAATCCCCATCTCCTAGCCGTCCACACCCTTTCTAGTTTTATTGTTTGGGCTAACAACTATCTTTAATAATAGTTTACTAACACCTCAGCAACCTTCACCCGCTTCTTCCCGTCACAATTCATCACGGTTTACAATCTGTAATTTCCTTCTCCCACGCGCTCAAGTCCCCCCTCTCCGTTTACGGAGAATTGAACATAAGCACCCTCCTCTCTTGGCGTCCTTGGCGTCTACCCTGTGGGAAGCAGCTTCGCGGGCGGTTCATTCTTAAACGTAATAATATTCTCCCCCCCCAACAATCCCTAATACGAAGTCACCAAC
>CAZJNL010000462.1:0-4893 GCA_964546515.1 uncultured Oscillatoria sp. | reverse complement strand
ATGTGAATCTCTGGCAACTTTTGCAGTCCGGCGACCTCAGCCAAGACATGATTTTGGATCAGGGAGACACCGTTGTTATTCCGCCGGCAGAGAATATAGACTTAACGGAGGCACCCCAACTCGCGACTGCCAGTTTCTCTCCAAAGACGATTGCAGTCAACGTCGTGGGAGAAGTGGTCAAACCGGGCGCTGTGCAAGTGCCACCCAACACTTCCTTGAACCAGGCATTACTGGCAGCGGGCGGATTTAACAATATGCGAGCCCGCAAGCAGGAAGTGGAACTGATTCGCCTGAACCCCAATGGCACCGTTGCTCGCCGGACTGTCAAAGTTGACTTTTCCCAAGAACTCAATGAGGAAAACAATCCCGCCCTCCGCCCCAACGATGTTATTGTCGTAGGGCGCTCTGGTGTGGCCAGTTTCTCGGACACCCTAGGTACAGTGCTCAGTCCCTTGGGCGGGATTTTTTCATTCTTTAACTTTTTTAAACTCTTCCAGTAGACACGCCAAGAGCAGATAAATAGATGAACAGAATTAAACGTAAAATAAACCTTTCCCCCACCCATAAGACGCCGTAGGCACAGGCGTCTCGCCTGTGCTACCCCCACGAAAAGGCGTAGGCACAGGCGGGACAGGCGGGACGTGTCCTACAGCGAAAAGGCGTAGGCACAAGCGTATTGCCTGTACACAGTTATAGGATAGCAATTAACAAAATATATATAGGGGTCAAGATGGAAACCGCACAAAATTCTCAGCCGCTATCGCTCAACAGGAATGGCAGCCCGCCCCAGCTATTACCGTCGCCCTACGGGACTGAGGTCGCCGAGCCTGAAGAAGATGAGTTGGATCTGGGCCAGCTTTTGGCTGTTATCCGTCGCCGAGCAGTTTTAATTGTCGGTGTCACCACAGCAGTGACGGCTGCAGCCTTGATCTGGACTTTGAATCAGACTCCTAAGTATCAAGGTAAATTTCAGCTGTTAGTTGAGTCGGTGTCGGGTTCAAATAAGCTGTCTGCGGCGTCTGCAATGATTCAGAGCATGGGGTTAGGTGGGAGTCTAAGCAATTCCGGCTTGGATTACGACAGCCAGCTTGAGGTGTTGCAGAGTCCCAGAGTGATGGCTCCCATTATTCAGCAGCTGCAAGCTCGGTATTCGGACATTGACTACAAATCACTGTTTGGGAAAAAAACCTTATCGATTGGGCGGTTGAAAAAAACTAAGCTTATAGAAATTAGTTACCTGGATGCCGATCCGGAAAAGATTCAGTTTGTCTTGGAGCAAGTGGCTCAAGGATATCTCAATTACAGTCGGGAAGATCGCAAGACAGGCAGCCGCCAAGGAATTCAGTTTATTGACGCCCAGCTGCCAAAGCTGCGGGAGCGAGTTGACAAACTGCAAGCAGACATCCAGCAGTTTCGCCAGCAGACCCAACTGATTGACCCTCAAGTTCAAGGGCAACAATTGGCTCAGCAAGTCGCTCAACTCCAGAACCAAAACTTGGAGAATCAAACTGCACTGACTCAGCAGCGAGGGATCTACCAAACCCTGCAACAGCAGCTGGGGCTAGACCCTAGTGCGGCGATCGCAGCTTCAGCTTTAAGTGAATCGCCTCGCTACCAAAACTTGCTCAACCAACTCCAGGGTATAGAAGCTGCGATCGCCTCGGAATTAACTCGTTTTCGGGAAAACCACCCCAATATCCAGGTGCTGCGGGAGCGACAGCGAAATTTGCTTCCCCTGTTGGAGGAAGAAGCGCAAAATGTTCTGGGGAAAGATTTGGCTAGCGCTGTAGGCAATCCGCAAGCGCTAACTTTCCAAAACTCGCTTCGCCGCGATCTGGCAGGGCAACTCGTGAGTACCATGCACACCATCCAGGTTTTAGAGGTGCGCGACCGAGCTATTACCCAGGCTATCACTGATGTCAATAAAGAAATTCAACAATTTCCAGTCACTGTCCGTCAGTTCACCGACCTGCAGCGGGAATTAGGGGTGGCGACCAATACGTTGAACCAACTTCTAGCCCAACGAGAAGCGTTGCAGGTGGATGCAGCTAAGGAGGATATACCTTGGGAGCTGACAGAGGATGTTAAGGCTCCAAAAATCCCGCGCGACGACAAGGGAAAACTAATACCGGCCTCTCCTAAGTTGCTGCGCAATGTGGCGCTGGGGACGATTTTGGGCTTGATGCTGGGTTTGGGGGCGGCAATGCTGGCCGAACGGCTAAACAATGTGTTCCACTCGTCTGATGAACTGAAAGATGCTACCAAATGGCCTCTGCTAGGGGTGATTCCCTCCAGTGAAAGGGATGCCCTACCGGCCCGACCGGCGCTGATGGCTGATTCACCCACAACTGACCAATTCCACTATGCCAGCACTTCGCCGTTTGTGGAAGCTTTTCGCTCTCTTAACGCCAATCTCCGCCTCCTGGGAGCGGGCAGCCCCATCCGCTGTTTGGCGGTCAGCTCACCGGCACCGGCAGACGGTAAATCTACCGCTGCCGCACACCTGGCCCTGGCGGCAGCTGCTATGGGACAGCGGGTGCTGCTGGTGGATGCAGACCTCCGCTGGCCTCAGCTCCATGACCTGTTGGGCCTCCCCAATAAGCGGGGGCTTAGCGATGTCGTTGCCACTGCACTAGCGCCGGATGAGGTGATTCAGAAAGCCCCCCACGAGGAAAACCTGTTTGTCCTGACTGCCGGCTCTGTCCCACCCGACCCTCTCCGCCTCCTCTCTTCCAAGAAAATGCACAATTTAATGGCTCAATGGCAAGCTGACTATGATTTGATTATCTATGACACGCCGCCTTTGTTGGGTCTGGCAGACGGCAGTCTTCTGGCCGGCCATACGGATGGGATTTTGCTGGTTGTCAGCATGGGTCAGACGGATCGCTGTGAAGTCAAACAAGCACTGGAGGGATTGCAAATGGCTGGCACGCCCGTCTTGGGTGTCGTGGCCAATCGGGCTAAAGAGTCTGCCACCGGCTCTTACTATAACCGCCGCCGGTATTATGCGGCTTCTCCCGATGAACACAGCCCGGACCCGGATGCTGTCTCCGTCTAATCGCCGGTGTCCATTAGGTTTGCCGTTTGTGCCCGTAGGACAGGCATCTTGCCTGTCCTTGAAGGCATCAAAGGACATATGCCCTGCCGGTTGCAGATATTTGTACAGCATTCAATTGCCAAACCCTATAACAGCATATCGGGTGAGAGTTTTAGCTTTCTCATCTTTCCATATCCTTATTACAAGGCTACAATCTGAGGGGCAAATAGAGCGGATTTTGTATTAAAAATCCGGGTCAATAAATCGGGATTGTATCCCTGAATATAGAGATTTTTTATAAGGTGTAGCCCGATAGTGTTTCTGATATTTATTGACCGGCGCTCTAGGGCGCCGCTCAGCTGTTGCGCATTTAATTTGCGCTATCCATCTCTATCCACTCGTTCCCAGATCATGCTGGAAGGCGCTGTCTGCTCCGCCGACTTTATGTGACAAGCAGATTAAAAGCCTAACAGCTTATGTTGTTTATAAATTAATTGTTAAGCCTGAATGATGGCCATAAACAGGGTTTCTTCTCTACAAGAAACAGGGTTTCTTGTTACCTAAAATTTAGATATAGCGGTTTTCAATTTGGGATGGTACATAGCGGGTTTTAAAATGGATGCCTGTCCAAAACAAGACAACCCACATATCCTTTCTCTTGTAGAGACAAGGGTTTATCGCGTCTCTTCGCGTCTCTTCTCACCGAAGTCGTGCGGAGCGCGAAAAATGTCCCGCACTGATATGAGAAGCGCTATAAATTCTTCCCGCCGCACACAGGGAGAGTGGCATGAGAGCAAAAAACGCTACATTGTTTAGTTACGTTTCAAATCCCCGGGCTTTGTAGAAAAACTATCTTTTTAAAGATTAACTTAATAATAGGTGCTTGCGGGCGGCAGCACCGGCTGACTTCGTGCCCGATGCCTGTCCCCCCACATCCTGTTTAATTTGGATCTCACCCTATGGCTATCGCTACGATTAACCCCGCCACCGGGGAAACCCTCAAAACCTTCGCTCCGCTGACCGATGCCCAGATAGAAGCAAAACTCGACCTTTCCGCACGGGCGTTTGAGCAGTACCGGCGCATCCCTATCGAGCAACGAGCCAGCTGGATGAAGGCAGCTGCGGATATTGTACAGCAGGGGAGCGAGCGGTTTGGCTTCCTTATGGCCCTGGAAATGGGCAAAACTTTGAAATCTGCGATTGCAGAGGCGGAAAAATGCGCCTGGGTGTGCCGGTACTACGCTGAACACGCCGCAGACTTTCTGGCGGACGTGCCGGTGTCCTCTGATGCCAGCCGCAGTTTTGTCCGCTACCAGCCCCTCGGCCCGATTTTGGCCGTCATGCCCTGGAATTTTCCCTTCTGGCAGGTGTTCCGCTTTGCCGCACCGGCACTGATGGCGGGAAATACCGGCTTGCTCAAGCACGCCTCCAATGTCCCGCAGTGCGCTTTGGCCATTGAGGAAATCTTCCTGCAAGCGGGGTTCCCAGAGGGGGTATTTCAAACCTTGCTAGTAGGCTCGGACAAGGTTGCCAATATTATAGCTGACGAGCGGGTCGTGGCGGCGACGCTCACCGGCAGCGAGTACGCCGGCATCAGTTTGGCACAAGCTGCCGGCAAGCAAATTAAAAAAACCGTCCTGGAACTGGGGGGGAGTGACCCGTTTATTGTCCTGCCCAGTGCCGACCTGGAAGCCGCTGTGGCCACCGGCGTCTCAGCTCGCATGCTCAACAGTGGCCAATCCTGCATTGCGGCCAAACGCTTTATTCTCGCCCACCCCATCGCAGATGAATTTGAGCAAAGATTCGTAGAGAAATTTAAAGCAATGCAGATCGGCGATCCGATGAGTGCTACAACA
>CAZJNL010000461.1:0-4906 GCA_964546515.1 uncultured Oscillatoria sp. | reverse complement strand
GACGCGATAAACCCTTGTCTCTACAAGAGTTTTGCAATAAGGATGCCACCGGACTCGATCTCAGGGCTTGCCCCCGGGCCGGGCGATATAGTGTTAAAACGGATTTTATAAAATTTGCTTTAACAGAAAGCACGCTGCAAGAAGGTTACAGGCAACAAACAAACATAAAATACGACTGATTGCTTTACGAACAGTTTTGCAGCCGGGCCAGCAGCAGCACAATCTGATCAATGGCTTGGCGCTGGGTTCCGAGAGGCTGGTTGGACTGATTGAGGACAATGCTAAAAACGAGGGGCTGGTAGTCAGGGGGAGTGACATAGCCCGACAGCGCTAAGACACCGCCCACAGTGCCGGTTTTGGCTCGCACAATGCCTTGGGCGGCGGTGTCGCGGAAGCGATTCAAGAGGGAGCCGCTGACACCGGCAACCGGCAAAGAGGCGCGGTAGATATCTGCCCGAGGTGAAGAGCTCATCGCCCTGAGGGTTTGCACCAAAGCTTCTGGGCTGACTAGGTTCTGGCGAGACAGCCCGGAACCGTCTTCTGGAACGTAGCTTTCCGGGTTAACTCCCAGTCGAGTTAAGGTGGCTTTGAGGACTTCCAAACCGGCAGCTAGTGTTTCCCCGGAAGTGGAACCGGCAGCGAGGGAGCGCAGGAGAACTTCGGCATAGAGATTGTTGCTCTCCTGGTTGGTTTCCTGCAGCAGCTCGGATAGGGGCGGGGATTCAACCGCAGCCAGTTCCACCTCACCGGCAATCGGGCTGCGGCGGGCGACAGAAGCTTGCGCCACGGCAATTCCCTCCGCCGCTAGCGCTTGGCGGAAGTGCTGCAAAAAGTTTTCCGCTGGATTGGTTATCGCTACAGCCACCGGCTCCGACTCCGAACCGGCACGCAGCTGGCCACTGACGCGCAGCACGGGCTTGCTGAAATCGCGCCCCACTTCCACAGACTCCTCTTCATTTGCCCCTACTGTGCGGGAATTGTTCTCAACCCGCCAGCCAACCGCCTCCGTGGGATTCTCCCAGATCACTCCCAGGGGCTGGCCGGGATTTCGGGGCTCTAGCGTCAGGTTAATGGCATTTTGATTGAGAATCAGGCTGCTGACGGGCGCACCGTAGCCGGCTTGGATGTCTTCCCACTCCCAGTTGGGGTGCACCGGCTCTCCCTGGAAATAGCCGTCATCGGCAATCAGCTGCTCAACTCGGGTAATGCCCCGACTCTTAAGCTGCTGCGCCAGGGTGGCGAGCTCGGCGTCTGTCAAGCTGGGATCGCCGCGCCCCACAACCCGCAAAGAGACTCGCCCGCTGCTGGGGGGAGTGCCGTAAACAGAGGTGCGAATGCGAAACTGGGGGCCGAGTTTTTCCAGAGCGGCGGCTGTGGTGAGCAGCTTGGCATTGGATGCCGGTATGAAATAGCGGGTTCCCTGCCGGCTGTAGAGGGTGGGGTTGCTGGTGGGGGAGAGGGTTTCCACGAGAATTCCCCAACTCGACCGGCTGAACTGGGGCCGGTTGGCCACCGCATCGATGGCGGCACTTAGCTGCGCCGGACAAATTGGCGCTCCTGATGCCGGTTGGGCAAAAGCGGCTGTCGGGCGCAGGTGGATGGAGCCCAGAACGAGCAGCAGCCCCCCAATCGGGAAGGTAAATTTTTTATGCAATTTAATAGACACAGATAGCTTGATAGAGTATATACTAAGTAAGAGGCGATTCAGGCTTGCGTTCCCCAGACAGGCAACCGCTCCCTACCGCTCGACTTCCAGCGGCCTGGAGAGTGGCCCTACTGGCAGGGGGCCGGCGCAAACAGGGAAGTTAGAACAAGGGAGACAAGTTTTTTCCCGGCTCCTAAAGCTCTAGCGTATGAGACGCGATAAACCCTTGTCTCTAGAAGAGCGCTAGGGTATGAGACGCGATAAACCCTTGTCTCTACAAGAGCGCTAGGGTATGAGACGCGATAAACCCTTGTCTCTACAAGAGCGTGTTGAGCGAAGCGGGTTAATCGCTTCAGTCTATTTTGATCAGCAATATAATTCTGTCTTGTGACAGATGTCAGAGTGTAGCTTAATTTACTAAATATTTGTTAGGCATCGGATCGTCTACAGTTATGGGAGATTTATCCCCATGAAAGTCCGCAATCAAGATATACAAAAACCGGCAGCGCACGCACATATCAGGCGTCATCGAGGCAGTAGTTTAAACAGCTTTTTGACAAGGGCGGTAACTGTACTCCTGCTGCTGGCAGGTGAGGGGGGTTACTTGCTGTATAGAGCCATCGAACTGGGAGATGTGAAAAACCCCTTCAACTCCAATCAAACTGATGCAAGCAACACCACCTCAGTCGAGCCATCCAAGAGAGCGCCCGCCGCACCGGCACCGGCAAGCATTGCACCCGGACAATTTGTGGGGCAGAGTTTGGGAAATAGGGCGCAAGTGGAGTTGCTCTCGGTGCAGCGAATTGCGCAAAATTCTGACGAGGTGAAGGTGCAGATGCGCATTGATGTGCTGGAGGATATGGACGGCGGTGAAATGCTCGATGTCAGCCAGACAAGCGCTCGCCATCCTGTCACCTACGACATCTACCCAGCAGTCACTCCTCAAACGCGCTCGTCGGGATTGATTTCTCTGCTGCATATGCGCAAAAGTCAGTCGGTGGATGTCTATGTGGTGCTGAAGGTGCCACAATATGTCAGCAACATTGATATTTTTGTCCATGAGACAAGCCCATTTAAAAATGTGCCGGTGGCTTTTGCTGAGTTAGGAAGTAAGGCTTTTTGATTGAACCGCCAAGACGCCAAGAGCGCCAAGGAAGAGAGAGAGGTTAATTAGAGAGATTAAAAGGAATTTATATAAAGTTGTGTGTTGCGAACTGCAATATTTGGGCTTTCAGGGGTTTGCGATAACCCGATCTATGCCGGAATAGACATTGAATCGCTCGCCGCGCAGGAATCCGATCAGGGTGATGCCGAACTCCTCGGCGAGCTGCACCGCCAAACTGCTGGCGGCTGAAACGGCGCAGACAATGGGAATGCCGGCGGCGAGGGATTTTTGCAATATCTCAAAACTGGAGCGCCCGCTTACTGTAAGGATACAGTCTGACAGGGGGAGGCGCTCGCTGAGCAGAGCGGAACCTATCAGTTTGTCCAAGGCGTTGTGCCGGCCCACATCTTCCCGCACCGCCAGCAGTTCGCCAAAAGTGTTGAAAAGGGCTGCAGCGTGCAATCCGCCGGTGCGCTGGAAGAGGCGCTGGGATTCCCGCAGCTTTTCCGGGAGAGTGCACAGAATTTGGGCGGAAACTGCCGGTCCGGGAGGGATGGCGGAGCACCCGCGCAGGCGCAGCGCTTCCAGACTGGTTTTTCCGCAGACTCCGCAGGCGCTGGTGGTGTAGAAGTGGCGCTCCAGGGTTGCTAAATCTGGGAGGGTGTCGCCGGTGAGTGCCACGTTAAGGATATTGTAGCGCTGGGAGCCGTCAGTGTCGGGACTGACGCAGTAACTGATGCGGCGGATATCTTGCCGGTTGGCAATCACCCCCTCAGTGTAGAGAAAACCGGCAGCGAGCTCGAAGTCATTTCCGGGGGTGCGCATGGTAACAGCCACAGTGCGGCGCACCCCACCGGCAATCAGGCGGATTTCCAGGGGTTCTTCGGTGACGAGACAGTCTGTGTGGGAGCGCACTTTGCCATTTTCTACCACCCAGACTCGGTTTTTGGTTTTGCTTGCTGTCGGCGTTTTCATCAGGTTTGCGCGGAAAATTCCTCTGGAGCGACTCCCCAGTTCACCCAGCGAATCGCCTCCCTAGCTGATTGTACATCAGGCGGCACCCGCGTGGCGTGGGTGTGGCCGGTGCTGGGGCAAACCATCTTTAACAGATTAATTGGCTCCACATCAACACGATTCTTGATTCTTAATAGCGTGTACTCTTGCCAGCAATCTAATTCAGTCGCTCGCAATTCTTGCCCTATTCTATCGTAACCGATACCCCCGATGATCGCCCGCCGAAGTTCAGCATTTTTCTCCTTTAAAAGCCATTGCGATTGCCACTGGTGGGGGTGCAGTTTACCGTATTTTTCTGGCAGCCTGACGCCGTGATAAGCCCAGACGCAGAACCCATCAGCAAACTCAATCGCCGGCTCTCCTTCTGCGTGGAGCCGCTGCTGGCTGTCAAAGCGAAGCTGGCGAGGGCGGTTGCAGACGAGACAGATCGTTTCATAAGGGAAAATCCAGCCGCAAGATTTAACAAGCGCCTGATACGCTTGCCATTTTATTTGAGTTATATTGCCATTTAAAACAGAGACGCAAAAATCCAGCCAGCTGCCATCACACGCCCAAACTTCCGGCTGAACGCACTCACTTAACACGTCGCTCAGCTGCTTTTTCAACCGGCTGTTCAGTTCCGCGCTCAGCTGGCTGTTGAATTCCCCGCCTAATTGCTCCCACAGCCGGTTGCTCAGTTGCTCCCAAACATCCCATTGATCGCTCGAAAGCTCACCCTCCAAATTGCCGCGCAACTGGGTGTTTAGCTGGCTGTTCAGGAGGGTTACCAGGAGGGGGACAACAGTGTTAAAAGCGGCGTAAGGGCTGTCATAAAAAAGAATCTGAGGCTGTTTCAACCCGCTCGCCCAATAGGCGGATTTTACCGCCTCAGACGCTTGCTGGCGATTCACCGGCTCAGTAGAAAGAGCGAGCGCTCTCCACTTTTCCCGGTACGCAGGAATCAGCGCCTCTTGCTCAGCAGTAAGGTTTTCCATGCTAATCTTTTACAAGCCTCCATCCTTTCGGCTCGTATTCTCGCTGAATCCGCACCATCCAGCTGCCTTGGGGAATGGCGAGCGCCTGATGGTCTTCGTGGCTTAAAGTTGCCGTCTCAGAAAGAACCTTCAGGTAGAGAGTGCCGGTTTTTTCGTACAGTTCCGCCG
>CAZJNL010000460.1:0-4931 GCA_964546515.1 uncultured Oscillatoria sp. | reverse complement strand
GGAGACAAATTCAGGCGATCGCCCTCACTGCCTTTTGGGGTTGACATTCAGGGGGATAAATTTGTGTACCAATGGTAGACAAATTTCAGGCAGTGGTCAGGGGGATAATCCTGTTGCCCAATGGGAGACAAATTCAGGCGATCGCCCTCACTGCCTTTTGGGGTTGACATTCAGGGGGATAAATTTGTGTACCAATGGTAGACAAATTTCAGGCAGTGGTCAGGGGGATAATCCTGTTGCCCAATGGGAGACAAATTCAGGCGATGGCCCTCACTGCACCGCAAGACTTTACAAAACCGGCGATTTAGGCCGCTACCTGCCCGATGGCAACATTGAATTTCTGGGGCGCACCGACTCTCAGGTGAAGATTCGCGGCTTCCGCATCGAAATAGGGGAAATTGAGAGCAGGCTGCAAGCGCACCCGAATGTGCTGGAAGTCGCTGTCACAGCAAGGGAAGACGCTCCTGGCGACAAGCGCCTGGTCGCCTACATTGTCCCTCGCTTTCAACCTGCACCCGCGATCAGTGACCTGCGCTGCAACAGCAGGAATAGTTCCGTTTTGTATAGCCAGTTATGGACAGGCTATCTAATCCGGGTTTGAGCAACCCCAGGTTGGGCATGGACATGCCTAAAAGCTGGTGTTATGCGCCTTGGATGCACTACCAGGCACCCACTATCCCTCTGGATAATTGACTTTAAAGAGTCAAATGCCGTCGGGATTACTTTTTTGCCGATATTAAATGCGCCATTTATGTCGGCACCGATTTTGAACCCATTTTTACTGACGTACCAACTGCGCGTGACGCGCTTTCCTGAAAATGCGTGTCGTTCATTGCTGTTCGGCGTGTAGGTTGGGATGCTGTCCCAATCCAAAAATGAAGCTTTACTTGTATAATATTCTTCACCCACCGTCACTTTGATGCCGACCGCTTCTAACTTGTAAGTCAGCATCGCAATAAACCTCGCGTGAGGGATTTGCACAAATTTTTGATTGCTACGTCTACCCAGAGCGATTTTTGTTTTCCATTGGTCGTTTTTTCCGATTGCCACTTCCGTAACGCCAGCCGCCTGTAGTTCTTTTACAACAAGCCGAGAACTGCAGTCACCACAAAGTGATTGCGATTGCGAATAATATATTCGCCTTGATGTAAACATTCCCTGCGTCAAGAGACTTCTGTACCTAGCGATTTGCTTGTTATAGAACTGATTCTTTGATTTGAGTGGCTTGCCATTGATAACAATCGGCTGGATTCGACCGTTGCTGAATAGGTCGCTAAATTGTCCAATCCAATATCAATCGCGGCAGCTAATTGGATTTTGGGCGAAGTCGCTTCTATTGCATCTTCTTCACAGACCACCTCAATAACAAAGCAGCTTACTTTGGGAAGGATTCTAACTTCGCATAAGTTTTCGTACTTCAATCCAGGCTTGGCCGGAAGTTTAATCTCTGACATCGACGGCACGATATAGCCTTTTTTAAACTCGCGCTTTCCGAGCGCCTGAATGTTAAACTTAACCAGGTTTCGTTCATCGGCATACCCCGGTAGTTTTGGCCTTCCAGTAAATTTTGACGGAGCTAGCTGATAAGCTTTGATCGCTTCAAAATAAGCAGTCCAGCTATCGGCACTTTGCTTTAAGACCAGTTGAGAAACTTTACTCGGCATCGCCCGGTACGCCTCGTGCTGTTGGAACATCTTGTCCAGGTTGGCATGGTATTGAATGCCGTGTCCGTAAAAGAACCCTTGCCTTTGCACATATTGGGCGGAGTTGAACAACCGCCTAGAAACATTGGTAATTTGGTCGCAATACTCAAACCATTTGTGGCCTGGTTTGACGACATGCTTCTCAACTCGTTTCACCCACCGACCTTTTGCAGTTCAAATATAATTATTTCGGTTTTTCGCTTGGCTCGATGCTGACCGTAAAGACGGGCAGCTTTCATACGTGACAATTGCTACCAAATCCTGCATCAGATCGTCTTTTCCGTTATCGGCAAGATTGACGATTTCGAGAGTTACGCCTATTTTACGCAACAGTACGTCTATATAATTTACGCCAAATCGATCCAGTCGATCCTTATGTTCGACTCCCAGGATATCGTAGCCGCCATCAGCTAGCAACTGTTCTAATTTCTTGCGGTTGTCATTCAGTCCACTGCCTACTTCCTTGACAACTTTTACAACTTGATAACCTTTGGCGACACTATATTGAATTAACCTTTCAGCTTGACGCTCTAAATTATCTTTATTCTCAGATGACGATACCCTGCTGTAGATTGCGGCTCTGCTACTTGAACGAATTACCTCATCCTTTCGATAGTCCACGATGACCAGCCCGGTTTCCGTCTGTCTTGCCGGATGTGGCAGTTTGCCTGACTTCCACCACCGCCAAGCCGTTTTGTAGCTTATGCCTAGTTCCTTTGCGTAGTGTGGTAATTTCATTCGTCCATTATAGTCATCTATTGTCTATAGCTGTTTACACAAATAATAAAATTTAACAATACCTGCCCGATTACATGGTGCCTTCTGCCTTCGTGACGCTTTGGCTATGCCGCTCACACCCAACGGCAAGACAGACCTGCTCGCTTTCAGCCGGCACCGGATTCTTGCGGCGCTCAACCGGCACCAACCGCCGCCGCACCTCGCACGCCGGTGGAGGAGGCGCTCGCCGGCATCTGGACGGAAGTGCGAGGTGTGGAAAAATTGGGCGTCAGCGACAATTTCTTTGAACTGGGGGGGCACTCCCTGCTAGCCACCCAAATCGTCTCCCGGATTTGCCGCAGCTTCCAGGTGGAGTTGCCCTTGCGCTGTCTGTTTGAGTCTCCGACGATTCGCGGACTGGCGGAGGCGATTGAGACAGCCAGGGGGGGATCTTCCAGCCGGCTCGCTCCGCCCGTTGAGCCGGTTTCCCGGGACGCGAAATTGCCGCTCTCCCTAGACCGCAGCGCCTGTGGTTCTTAGACCAATTCCAGCCTGACAGCTCAGCTTAAAGCATCCCGCAAGGGATTCGCCTGACCGGCACCCTGAAAGTGCCCGCCCTGGAGCGCAGTATCAGCGAAATCGTGCGGCGTCCACGGGGGCAGCCGGTGCAAGTCATCGCCCCAGCTAAAGCGACAGCGCTGCCGGTGGCAGACTTGCAGCCGCTGCCTCCCGAACACCGGCATGTGCAAGTCGAGCGACTCATCCGGGAGGAAGCCTCGGGCCCTTCGACCTGGCCCGAGGCCCGTTACTGCGGGCCACCTTGCTGCGCCAGAGCTCCCAGGAACACATACTGCTGCTCACCGTTCACCACACTGTCTTCGACGGCTGGTCAGTGGGAATCTTTTTCCAGGAACTGGCAGCGCTCTACGAAGCTGATCGCCAGGGCTTACCGTCCCCTCTTCCAGAGCTGCCGGTACAGTACGCGGATTTCGCCCTCTGGCAGCGGCAGTGGCTGGCAGGGGAGGTGCTCGAGTCCCAGCTTTGCTACTGGAAGCAGCAGTTGAGCGGCAACCTGCCGGTGCGGTCGCTGCCCTTCGACCGCCCGCGACCGGCAGTGCTAACATCCGGGGCGCGAGCCAATCTTTGCTTCTGCCCCTGGATCTGAGCGAGGCTCTCAAAGCGCTGTCGCGGCGGGAAGGAGTCACCCTGTTTATGACTCTGCAGGCCGCCTTTCAAACGTTGCTCTACCGGCACACGGGGCAAGAAGATATAGCGGTCGGCTCTGGCAAATGCCGGTGGCAACCGGGCGGAAATCGAGCCACTGATTAGATTCATCGTCAACACCCCAGTTTTTCTCACCCACTTGCAGGGCAATCCCAGTTTTCTGGAGCTGCTGGGACGGGTGCGCCTGGTTGCCCTAGAGGCTTACGCTCACCAAGACCTACCTTTCGAGAAGCTGGTAGAGGAACTGCAGACCGCAGGGATTTGACTCGCACGCCGCTGTTCCAGGTATTTTTTAACCCGCTCAACTTGCAAGAAAACCGCCTGGTTTTGACCTGCGTCACCGCAGAAAACCTCCCCCATTCCGAACTGGATTCCAAGTTCGATTCAACCCTGTACGCCCGAGAAAAGCGAGAGGGCATCCATCTGGAATTTGTTTACAGTGCCGATTTGTTTGACCGGCAGCGCATGGCCCACCTGCTGGCCCAACTCCATCACCTGCGGTCGCAAATTATTAAGAACCCCGCTGAAAAAATCCCTCGGTTCTCTCCAGTAACTCCTAGGGCTGAAGCCCTCTTGCCCAATCCCGCTCAACCCCTTTCCTTGGAATGGTTTTGCCCGCCTCACACCCGCAGCAGGCCAGCAGGCCAAGCGGGCTCCTGAACGCCTGACAGCTGCGGACAAAAACAGAAAGCTCTACCGACGCGCAATTCGATGAAAAAAGCAATCAAATCGCCAACGAGAAAGCCGGTGCGGGGCGCAGGAAAGCAAAACCTGGCTGCCACCCACGCCCACCGCAGCGCCTCCCAGGCCCTGGCGCAAGCTGGGAATTCTCAAAGCCGGTGCCCTTGCCTGTGTCGCCGGCAGCTGCCGGCGATTTCGTACGAAATCGCCACGGGCTGGCAGCACTCAGAATCTCAAAGCCGATGCCGATGCGCGTGATTCTAGACGCCAATTATCCAGCAGAGCGTCTGACTGACTGCCTGCGCCCGTTTCGGGCCAAAGGTTGGATTCAAATGGAAGCCGCGGGAGCACCTCCACCGGCTTTGGAAGAAATTGTGACCGCATCGAGTGCCTGCCGGCTGGCGCTTCCCCAAACGGCAGCCGCCGGCAGCAACCTCTGGAGAGACTTTTCGACGCTCAGCGCCAGAAATAACAGTTGCTCCCGACGACTTGGCTTATATTGCCTTTACTCCCAGCTCCACCGGCAAGCCAAAAGGGATTTTAGGAACCCACAGACCCCTCTCCCATTTCTTGCACCGGCACACCCAGACATTCGCTCTCAACGAG
>CAZJNL010000459.1:0-4947 GCA_964546515.1 uncultured Oscillatoria sp. | reverse complement strand
CTCTGAGGGGCATTGGGTATGGGGCATGGGGCACGCTCGCATTGGGCATTGGGCATTGCGAAGAATCTTCCCCATGCGCCATGCGCCATGCGCCATGCTCAATCTAAAATCCAAAATCCATGCATCCAAAATCCATGCATCCAAAATTCATGCATCCAAAATTTATATGAAGCTGGCTGAAGCGCTAATATTGCGCGCCGACTGTCAAAAGAAAATCGATCAATTGAAACAGAGGCTGACAGCAAGTGTGAAAATTCAGGAGGGGGAGCAGCCTCCAGAGAATCCGCAAGCTCTCTTGGCTGAGCTAGACCAAACTTTGAATGAGCTTGCCGGTCTAATCACGAAGATTAACAAAACGAATTCCCAGACGGTGTTGGAAGCGGGAATTACTTTATCCGATGCCCTGGCTGCCAGAGACACCCTTTTGCTAAAGCGCCGCGCCTACGAGGCTGTGGTTGAAGAAGCATCTGTAAGAATGGACAGGTACAGTCGCTCGGAGGTGAAATATTATAGCACAGTTAACGTGGCTGAGTTGCAAAAGCAAATGGATGAAATGTCAAAGCAGTATCGGGAGCTTGACACAAGAATTCAAGAGAAAAACTGGACGGTTGATTTGCTAGAATAAGAGGTGAGTTGGTAGCCGGTTCCGGCAGAAGCGAGCACAGCCCGCCAACTGGGTAAGTTGGACTTGCGATGGAAATCGCCTCCTTAGATGGCATGAGGGGCCATGCCAAACCCTAACAAATTAAGCCCAGCACTGTCACAAGTGTACGGGGCAATGTTAATGTAACTACCGCGTGCTGGTCTGTTGAAATCGGTGAGGGTGGGTCAGGGGAATTTACAACTGTTTGCCGCCGGCGCTCGTGCGCTGGCAAGGATTTTTCAGCAAATGTAGCGGATTGTACAGCGGAGGCAGCGGATCGGGTGGGAGAGGTAAGGGATGGGTTGTCTGTCCGCGCTTCCGCCGGCATTAGGCTGCTAGCTAGCCGGTCGCAGCATACAGAAATTCATCACCAATAAGTGATAAAAGCAATCAAAAGTCATGACGAACTCTAGTAATAGTAAAAGTAACGGGAGTTACTCCTCAGTTGCAGTCCGAGAAATGGAGATTGACGACCTCGCTCCCGTTTACCACTTGGGAGAGTCCTTATTTACCAGCGATTTGTACCCGTCTTTATATCGAACCTGGGACGAGTGGGAGGTGATTGGGCTTTACAACACCGATGCGGAATACTGTCTGGTTGCGGAAATAGACGATAAGCTGGCGGGGTTCATTTTGGGAACCATTATTAGCAAGGCATCTTGGACGTATGGATATATTATATGGCTGGGGGTTAGCCTTGACTTTCAGCGCCGGGGAGTGGGGGACAAGCTGGTTGACAAGCTGGTGGAAAAGATGATAGAGGATGGGGCGCGGTTCATGCTCGCTGACACCGATCCGGCGAATGTGCCGGCGGTGAAGTTTTTTACCCGGAAAGGTTTTGTTAATACCCGCGAACACATTTTCCTGTCGATGAACTTAAGCAAGCACGAGCGCTACAAGAAACTGATCGCCAAGGGGCGGGAGCGCGAAAAAGCGGCAAAAGCTGGGCGCGAGCGAAAGCGAAAAGCCACAATGCCGCGAACTCCCGAAGTGATGGCGGGGGAAGCAGCTGTGCAAGTAATGGTAAGTGAAACTCCGCCGCCGGCTAGCAGTTAACCCAGAAAAATTTAAAGTTTAAATTTGCATTTTTTTGGGTTATATTTTCTAAAGCACTCGCAGTTAAAGGAGGCGGCTCCTCTTGATTTTCGTTCCCAGGCAGAGCCTGAGAACGAGATTGTACAGCCGGATACCAGAACTCCGGTTTCTTTAAGAAACCGGGGTTCTTAAACTCAGTTAGGCGGGTCGAAGCGATTGACTGAGGCGGCGATGGCAATCATGGGCAAACCAACAGCCAGACAGATGAGCCACTGGTCAAGGGTCATGGGTGCTGTTTGGAAGATGCTGTTGATAAAGGCGGAATGGCTGAAGATTATCTGCAAAACTATCGCGCCGATAATCCCAGCTGCAATTGCCGGCGCACCGCTAACCTCTTCTTTGGAACCGTTCATTTTTGCCATCAAAGAGGGCAGCAATTGGCTAATGCTCAACAGGTAAAAGATTCGCCCCGCTATCAAAGCCTGAATTGCCATAGTGCGGGCTAATTCCACGCTCCCCCAAGGGGATTGCCGCACCCACTCAAACATCCCAAAAATCACCGTCCAGTTATACAGAGAGACCGCCAAGATGCGCTTAATCCGGTTGCCGGTCAGCAAGGGTTCTTCCGGGTCGCGCGGCGGCTGTTTCATCACCGTTGGCGAATTGGGTTCCAAGGAGAGCGGCACAGTCATGGTGATGGAATTGAGCATGTTCAGCCAGAGAACTTGCAAAGACAGGATGGGCAGCTCTCTTCCCAGCAGGGTGCTGAGCAAAATCGTCATCGATTCCCCACCATTGACCGGCAGAATGAAGCAGATTGCTTTGAGCAGGTTCTTGTAAACCCCGCGCCCTTCCTTAACTGCAGACGCAATCGAAGCGAAGTTATCATCCGTGAGCAAAATATCAGCGGCTTCCTTGGCGACTTCGGTGCCGGCTTTCCCCATCGCAATCCCGACATCAGCTTGTTTGAGTGCCGGTGCGTCGTTGACGCCATCCCCCGTCATCGCCACAATCTCGCCTCTGGCTTGCAAGGCTTCAACAATCCGCAGCTTTTGTTCGGGCGCGACGCGGGCAAACACCACCCCATCTTGCACCGCCTTTTGGAGTTTGTTTTTGCTCATTTTGGCGAGTTCCTCGCCCGTGAACGCCAAAACTTTTTTGTTCTTTCTGAACCCCATGCGGCGGGCGATTGCTTGGGCGGTTGTGATGTGGTCGCCGGTGATCATCTTCACCTGGATGCCAGCCGCTTGACAGGTGTGAACGGCGGCGATCGCGTCTGGACGCGGCGGGTCGATCATGCCTTGCAAGCCGAGGAAAATTAGCCCGGTTTCAAGGTCTGCGTGAGTGACGGACTTCTGCTCGCGCGAGACTGTCTTCCTAGCAAATGCCAGCACCCGCAACCCCTGGGAAGCCATTGCGTTCACTTGCTGCTCTATTGGCTCCCGCTCTACAGGAATTAGATGGCCACTATCGTCCAGCATTTGAGCGCAGCGTTTGAGAATGGCTTCCGCCGAACCCTTGACGTAAATAATATTATTTGAGCGGGTTTGGTGCAAAGTCGCCATATATTGAAACTGCGACTCAAAGGGTATAGAATCGAGCCTGGGCGTCATCCGCTCTGCGGCTTGCTGGAGCAATCCCGCTTTGTTAGCTGCTGCAATTAACGCCCCCTCAGTTGGGTCGCCGATAACTGTCCAGCTGCCATTCTTCTGTTCTAGGTGGGAGTCATTGCACAGCAATCCAGCGATGAGGCATTCCTGTAACGTCGGGTTCAGCTCAACCGGCTGTTCATTTAAGAGGATTTGACCCTCTGGGCTGTAACCGGAACCGCTGACTGTATAGTGAACGCCACCGGCATGGATTTCTTGCACAGTCATCTGGTTTTCTGTCAGGGTGCCGGTTTTGTCTGAACAGATGACTGTCGCGCCGCCGAGGGTTTCCACGGCTGGCAATTTGCGGATAATCGCGTGCCGGCGAGCCATGCGGGAAACGCCCACGGCTAGCGTTACAGTAATCACTGCCGGCAGTCCTTCGGGAATCGCACTAACCGTCAGGGCGACAGCAGCTTCCAGGGCGTCTTTAAAGCCTTTTTGCCCCAGCCCCACCGCAAAGGTTAGTGTTGCTAAAAACAGCACCATGTACAGCCAATTCTGGCTGAATTGGTTAAATTTTCGGGTCAGCGGGGTCGTCAGGTCGGTGCGCTGCTCCAGTAACTGAGAAATTTTGCCGGTTTCGGTGCTGTTCCCCGTGGCGACAACAATGCCAGTTCCCTGACCAAAGGTGACGAAGCCGCCGGCATACGCCATGTTGGTGCGCTCTGCTAGGGGCGTTTCTGGATTGAGCAGTTCCAGCTCTTTTTCCACAGCAACCGACTCGCCGGTGAGGGCGGATTCATCGATTTGCAAGTCGCGCACTTTAATCAGGCGCATGTCCGCCGGCACTTTGTCGCCGGAGGTGAGCAGCACCACATCGCCGGGGACTAATTCCTTGGAGGCAATTTTTACCTTTTTCCCATCCCGGATGACCGTTGCTTCGGTTGACACCGCTTTGGCGAGGGCGGCGATGGCGTCCTCGGCTTTCGATTCCTGAACAAAACCGATGATGGCGTTGGTGGTTGTGACGCCCCAAATCACCCCCGCATTCACCCACTCACCGAGTAGCGCTTTGATTAAACCGGCACTCAGCAAGATAATCAGCAGGGGTTGGTTAAATTGCAGGAGAAATTTTACCCAGAGCGGTTTCCCTTCCTTGGCTGTCAGCTCATTGAAGCCGAACTTAGCCTGCCGGCTGCTCACTTCTGCGGATGTCAGACCTTTTTCCGGGTGGGTGCCCTGAAGATAAGCGACTTTATCTTCCGGTAAAGTGTGCCATTTCTGCGCTTGCAAATCCGGTGTAGCTGTAACTGGCATATTACTCCCAAATAATAAGTTGATGCGGGCTTACCAAAACAGACCGTCAGGGCATTGTGACCTGAGGCGGGATTAAGCTTTAAATTGCGCTTGCGTTCTAGTTATTTCTGATTCTCCGCAGTATTTCTAAATTTTTTATTAAAAAAAAGATGAGACAACTCTCATGGAAGGGGGAGAGGCGGGCCAAACCCCCCTCTGGGGCTGGGGGGGGGGTAGAAACCCCGGACGCGCAAAGGGTGCCCCCTGCTGGGAGGAGATAAGCGCGTTTTTCATATCAGTAGGGGCGGGTTTACAGATATCTCCTGCTGAGAAACCTGGTGTCTTAAAGAACCCGGGTTTCTGGGGGGTACTTCTTCCCAC
>CAZJNL010000458.1:0-4950 GCA_964546515.1 uncultured Oscillatoria sp. | reverse complement strand
CGCAAGTCAGCCACCGAAAACCTGAAAATCCTCTCGGAGTGCATGAATCGCTCCATTGAGGAACTGGTGGTGGTGGTCATGGACCGGCCCCGTCACAAAGAACTGATTAAGGAAATCCGAGAAGCAGGGGCGCGGGTGCGACTGATCAGCGACGGGGACGTGTCAGCGGCGATCTGTTGCGCTTTCTCCGGCACCAACATCCACGCGCTGATGGGGATTGGCGCTGCGCCAGAAGGCGTGATCTCAGCGGCAGCCATGCGCTGCCTGGGCGGACACTTCCAAGGCCAGCTGATCTACGATCCAGAAATCGTGCAAACCGGCCTGATTGGCGAAAGCAAGGAGAGCAACCTGGCTCGCCTGAAGGAAATGGGCATCAAAGATCCCGATAAGGTGTACAGCGCCGAAGAGCTAGCCTCTGGCGAAACGGTGCTGTTTGCCGCCTCCGGGATTACCCCTGGAACCCTCATGGAAGGCGTCCGCTACTTCCACGGCGGGGCGCGGACTCAGTCCCTGGTAATTTCCACTCAGTCAAAAACGGCTCGCTTTGTTGACACGATCCACTTGTTCGATCAGCCAAAGTATCTGCAATTGAGATAAGACGCTAATCGCGTCATCAAGGGCTGTGGGCTGCTGGGGTGAGGGATGCGACTGCGGAGCCGCAACGCTTACGCAAGACTCTTTCCCCAGTCCCGGAGGCACAGGCGTCTCGCCTGTGCCCAGCCCCGCCGGGCGTCCCCTGTGGGGACATCTGTCTCGATGTCCCCAGAACTCAATTAGCAATTAGGTTTTGAGAAATTAGCAAAGGGTAATATGAATATTGCGGTTGTAGGTCTTAGCCACAAGACAGCCTCCGTTGAAATTCGGGAAAAACTGAGCATTCCAGAACAGCAGATAGAAACAGCGAGCGCTGCCCTGAAAGCGTACCCGCACATCGAAGAAGTGGCCATACTCAGCACTTGCAACCGCTTAGAGATTTACCTGGTAACCAGTGAGACGGAGCAAGGCGTGCGGGAAGTAACGCAGTTTCTGTCGGAACACAGCAAACTTCAAGCCCACCATCTGCGCCACCATTTGTTCATCTTGCTGCACCAAGATGCGGTGATGCACTTGATGCGAGTGGCTGCCGGTCTTGACAGTTTGGTGCTCGGAGAAGGTCAAATTTTGGCTCAGGTGAAAAACACCCACAAACTTGGCCAGCAGCACAATGGCGTGGGGCGCATCCTCAACCGGCTCCTCAAGCAGGCAATCACCGCCGGCAAGCGAGTCCGCACCGAAACCAGTATCGGCACCGGCGCGGTTTCTATCAGCTCAGCAGCGGTGGAGTTGGCTCAGCTGAAAGTGCAAAATTTAGCCTCCTGTCGGGTGACGATTGTCGGTGCCGGCAAAATGTCCCGCCTCCTGGTACAGCACCTGCTCTCCAAAGGAGCCACCCAGATATCGATTGTCAATCGCTCCTCCCGCCGAGTTCAGGAATTGACCGCCCAGTTCCCGGATGCCGGGCTGCGCTATGTGCCTCTGTCGGAAATGATGCCGGCGATTGCAATCGCGGACATCGTGTTTACCGGCACGGCGGCTACGGAACCGCTGCTCGACCGCGCTAAACTAGAATCCGTCTTGAACCCCAGCCAGCCTTTAATGCTGATCGACATCTCCGTTCCCCGCAACGTGGCTGCAGATGTCAACCAGATGCCCAACGTTCGCGCCTTTAATGTGGACGATCTGAAAGCGGTTGTGGCTCAAAACCAAGAAAGCCGAAGGGCTATGGCAATGGAAGCGGAAGGGCTGCTCGAAGAAGAGGTGGAAGCCTTTGATGTCTGGTGGCGCTCCCTAGAAACTGTCCCCACTATCAACAGTCTGCGGGAAAAAATCGAAACCATCCGCGAGCAAGAGCTGGAAAAGGCTCTCTCCCGTCTGGGATCTGAATTCGCTGAAAGGCACCAAGAGGTGATTGAAGCTCTGACGCGGGGGATTGTCAATAAAATCCTGCACGACCCAATGGTGCAGCTGCGGGCCCAGCAGGACATTGAGGCCAGACGCCGCGCTATGGAAACCCTGCGCATGCTGTTTAACCTCGATTCAGAAGCTCTTTCCAGCGAGCAATACAGCTGATCTGACAAGGGCTTGCCCCGATTTGGGACTGTCAGCTGTCAATTATTTTCGTTAATGACAAAAAACTGGGGAAATTTTGTTGCCCAATGGGCAACAAATTGACTGACGGCCAATGGCCCTGACCGGCTGGCGATTCACAATTAGCGAAGAGAATTGACAGTTGACAGCCTAAAAGCTGCGGTGTATAATATACAATCTCTATGCAGGCAAAGTCTTGGAACCGGCGATGGCGGTGGGCTGTACTGCTACTGGGGTTGTGGCTGGGATTCGATTTGGTCGCTCACCTGGTGGCGGAAAGCTTGTGGTTTCAAGAAGTCGGCTATTTTGAAGTTTTCTTATTGCGGATAAAAACCCAGGGCGGATTGTGGGCGACCTGCTTGACAGTCACAGCCGGCTTTCTCCTGGGAAATCTGGCGCTGGCGCAAAAGCTCAAGCACCCAAACCCTCAAGACATCCCGGGTGCCGGTGTTGACGAACCGCCACCGGCAGCCATCGGGTGGCGCTGGTTGCTGCCTTTGGTGCTGGGGCTGGAACTGTTGCTGGGGCTGATGCTCCTCCACTATGGCCAACAGGCTGTCACATACTGGCATCCGGATCTGAGCTTGCAGAATCTCTCCCCGCCCTTGCTCTCCCCGTTTCGGCCCGAATCTATCTTAGCAACTGTCATTCAACTGCGCTCCCAGTCTTGGCAGCTGGGTTTGCTGCTGGCGCTGGCAACCGCCTTGCTGATTGCGCCGCAGTTTTTCTTGAGTGCGATTGCGGTAGCGATGAGCTTGGGCTTCGGTCTGGTTCTCTCGGCACACTGGGCCAAAGTGTTGCAATATTTCCACCCCATGCCCTTTCACAGCACCGATCCCCTATTTCACCTGGATATCAGCCGGTATGTGTTTGCTTTGCCAATAGGGGAACTGCTTGAATTCTGGCTTGTCGGACTGTTTTTGTACGCGCTGCTGGCGGTGACGCTGATTTACCTGCTGTCGGGCGATTCCATCTCTCAGGGCAGTTTTCCCGGCTTTTCCCAGGAACAGCAGCGTCACTTGCACGGTTTGGGCGGATTGGTGATGCTGGGGGTGGCGCTTTCCTACTGGCTGCGCCGCTATGAGTTGCTGTACTCCCCGCGCGGTGTGACATACGGCGCGAGTTACACCGATGTCACGGTGCAGCTGCCGGCTTATACGGCGCTGAGTCTCCTAGCAGTTTTCCTCGGCGGGTGGTTGCTGTGGCGGACGATTTTCTGGACTCCCACCCAGTGCCGGCTGCCAAATAAGGAAGAAAGAAGGAAAATAAAAGTAAGTCAGGGCAACCGTGCCGGTGCCCCGATAGGGAATTGCCCCTACCCACCGCAACTGATTTATGGCTTGACCGGCTATGTGGCGATAGCAGCGGTGGGGGGCGTGCTGTTACCGGCAGCGGTGCAAAGATTGGGGGTGCAACCCAACGAACTGGCGCGGGAGCGACCATACATTGAGCGCAGTATCGCCTTCACCAAAGAAGCTTTTGATTTGCACAATATCGAAGAAAGAATATTTTCGCCTGAAGGTTCCCTCACCTTAGCTGACTTGCGGCGCAATAGCGAGACGATCCGCAACATCCGCCTGTGGGACGCTCGTCCCCTGCTGGAAACTAATCGCCAGCTGCAGCAAATCCGGCTTTACTACAAGTTCCCCAACGCCGACATTGACCGCTACACCCTTAAAAAAGAGCAAAGCAACGCAGAAGAGCCGCACCGGCTGCTGGATAAGGGGAGAGGGGGTTCAGGGGAGAGGGAGAGAATTGCCGCAAACCCGCCGCCCGCAACTGAAAAGCAACAGGTGCTCCTGGCGGCGCGAGAGTTAGACTACAGCGCAGTGCCTCAGGAGGCTAAGACTTGGGTGAACGAACACCTGGTCTACACCCACGGCTACGGTTTTACCATGAGCCCTGTGAATAAGGTCGGGCCAGGTGGGCTGCCAGACTATTTCGTCAAGGATATTGGGGTGGGAGCGCAGAGGTTGCGCACCTCCAGCGAGCGGATTCGGGCCAGCATTCCGATTGGCCACCCCCGGATTTACTACGGCGAAATCACTTCACCTTATGTGATGGCACCCACTAAGGTGAAGGAGCTGGACTATCCCAGTGGGGAGGAAAATGTCTACAACACCTACGACGGCACCGGCGGTGTGCCGGTTGGCAGCATGTGGCGGCGCTGGCTGTTTGCTAAGTACCTCAATGACTGGCAGATGGTGTTCACCGGCAATTTCACACCGGAGACGAGGGTGCTGTTCCGCCGCAATATTAACGAGAGGGTGCGGGCAATCGCGCCGTTTCTGCGCTACGACAGCGACCCCTACCTGGTCGTCGCTCGCTCGAGCTTATCGGCGGACGCACCGGCACGGGGGGAAGAAAACTACCTCTACTGGATTGTTGACGCCTACACCACCAGCGACCGCTACCCGTATTCCGATCCGGGAAAAGAGACATTTAACTACATCCGCAACTCGGTGAAAGTGGTGATCGACGCCTACAGTGGCAATGTTGTCTTCTACATTGCCGATCCCTCTGACCCGATTATTGCCAGCTGGAATGCCATTTTTCCCCACTTGTTCAGACCGCTGCGCGACATGCCGGTGACTCTGCGCACTCACATCCGGTATCCGGTGGATTTGTTCAATATTCAGTCGGAGCGGTTGCTGACTTACCACATGACTGACCCGCAGGTGTTCTACAATCGGGACGACCAGTGGCAGGTGCCTACGGAGATATACGGCAGCGAACCCCGACAGGTGGAGCCGTACTATTTGATTATGAAACTGCCCACGGCTGAGTCAGAAGAATTCATCCTGCTGCACCCGTTTACGCCGA
>CAZJNL010000457.1:0-4961 GCA_964546515.1 uncultured Oscillatoria sp. | reverse complement strand
CACCGGCAACCAAACCACCAGCGCCACCAACGGCAATTCCGGCAACATCACCAATACTGCCGGCAACAACATCACCACCGGCAACCAAACCACCACTTCCACTAATGGCAATTCCGGCAACATCACCAACACTGCCGGCAACAACATCACCACCGGCAACCAAACCACAAGCGCCCAAGGTGGAACTGCCGGCAACATCACCAACACAGCAGTTGGCAGCATTACTGCAGGCAATATCACCTCCACCGGCACTCAAGGCAGTGGAAATATCACCCTCACTAGCGCCACCGGAGAAATTAACACGGGTGCAGTTCACACAGATACGGGAGAAGTGAATATCAATTCAGGCGTCAACCCACTGCCGGAGCCGGTTCCAACAAAACCGGTAGCGGTGCCTGACTCAGCCCAAACTGTGCCGGTGCTGACTAACTTAATTCAGTCCGTAAGTTCAGATAGCAGCACCAATCCCAACATATCCAGCCGCCAAACTTCCACCCCCGACAATAAGGATACCACTAACAGCAGCAATCCCCAACAACTCTTAGCAAGTCTCAATGTCCTCAACAGCAGCCCCCTTGCGGTAAATTCCACTCAAATAATAGCGCAGTTAGAGCAAAGCCGGGATAAGGAATTTGCCGATTACTTCGGACAAAAGCTTTCTACAGAAATGACACCAGAAAGCATCCGAGACGCCTTGTCAACCATTGCTTCCCAAACCGGCAACCGCTCTGCTATAATATATGTGAGTGCCCTCCCCGACCAATTGGAACTCGTAATGTTCCCGCCAGAAGGGCACCCAATCCGCAAAACTGTCCCCGCAGCCTCTCGCGAGGAACTCTTCAAAGTTGTCGCAGAATTTCGCGACAGAGTTACAAACCCCGTCTATCGAAATTCCACCGGCTATTTAAAACCGGCAGCTCAACTCTATCAGTGGCTAATTGCCCCAATAGAACCGGAATTGCAAGCCGCTAAAATCGACACCCTGCTGTTCAGCATGGATGCCGGATTGCGCGGATTGCCGGTGGCGGCGCTGCACGACGGCAAACAGTTTCTCGTGTCAAAATACAGTCTCGCTTTAATCCCCAGTGTCAGTTTAATGGATACACGCTACCAACCCCTACAAGGAAAACAAGTCCTGGCAATGGGTGCCAGCGAATTTTACGACCAAAAACCCTTATTTGCCGTGCCGGTGGAGCTGTCTGAAATTACCCAGAAGTTGTGGCAAGGCAAAGCTTTGTTGAATCAGGACTTCACGCGAGACAACCTGCTCGGAGAACGCTATAATTATCCCTATGCGATGATTCACCTGGCAACTCATGGCGAATTCAAACCCGGAGATATCAGCAATTCTTACATTGCCCTGTGGAACGATAAGTTGCGCCTGGATGAGCTGCGCAACCTTCGCCTGAACAATCCGCCGGTGGAATTGTTGGTGCTGTCTGCTTGTCGCACTGCAGTCGGCGATGAAAAAGCGGAATTGGGATTTGCCGGTTTTGCCGTGGCGGCGGGAGTCAAGACAGCAGTAGCCAGTTTGTGGTATGTTAGCGATGCCGGAACTTTAGCGCTGATGGCGGAATTTTACCAGCACCTGGCTGATGCTAAAATTAAGGCGGAGGCGTTGCGACAAGCTCAGCTGGCGATGCTCAGGGGAGACGTGCGGATAGAAAAAGGTGAGTTGCGCCAAACAGGGATTCGTGGCGGCGTTTCTTTGCCGGCAGAATTGCTCAAGGAGGGCAACCACAATCTATCCCATCCCTATTATTGGTCTGGGTTTACCATGATTGGCAGTCCGTGGTAATGGTAATGTTGTCTCATAAACGGAGGCGAATTTGCACCAGCAGAACAGATAATATCCGCCCACCCCCCCTTCAAAACCTATGGAGCGATCCCTAAGTTCTGTGCCGGCAAATTCTCCGATTACTGAGGGAATTTTTCAGAACAGCCGGGGGGAGAAAACTGTCGCGATTCCCAAGGGAAAGATAGGCGACGAAAGAGCCAATCACATCACAGCCGGTGGCAGCGATTTTCTATTGTAGGCGCGGGTTCATCCGAAATATTTGTGACACAGATCAGAAGTGTGATAAACCCGCCCCCACCCCCAAAACCCGCCCCTACTGCCGGTGTCTGGAAATCAATCCAGGATAGCTTTTGAGAGGGCAAGCCCCTCTGTGACTTCCAGCTCAATCTGATTTAATTCCTGGTTCAAGCGCTTCGAGAGACCGGCAATTTCTGAGGGGACAGGCAGAGATGTTTTCTTACCATAAAAGGCAGGGATTTGTCAAGGGGCGGTCGCTAGTTTCACCGGCTTTCCCCGGATTAAATTCCCGTGTCGGTGCGCCGGCACGGGTGGCCGTTTCGGAGACCGAAGCGATCGCACCCCCCCAAAAACAACAAGCCCGCGCAGGCGGGCGAAAGTTTGTATAGCGTCCGGCTTCAACCGGACGGATTTATGTCGGCATCCAAGAAAGCCGACATACTTCTACTGGACAGCAACCGGCTTGCTGGGGATTTGAGCTTGCAGAACTGCGAGAGCGCGGGCGTAGCAGGGGTCGTCCTTAGTGCCAATCGCAGCCGGGTTCCCCGCCAGCTGCTTAATTTGTTCTTCTGTCATGTCAATCTTGACATCAGGCGTAATCCCCTTGTGGCTGATATCCGTTCCGTTGGGCGTGTAGTAGTGAGCGATCGTCACCGCCAAACCAGACCCGTCAGACAGAGAGTGTACCGACTGCACCAGCGCCTTCCCGAAGGTTTGACTGCCGATAATCGTAGCGCGGCCATTGTCTTTCAGGGCCCCGGATAAAATCTCGCTGGCACTCGCCGAGTTGCCATCCACCAGAACCGCCAAAGGCAACTCCGTCAGCGCGGTGTGATTGGCCTTAATCTCTTCGTCGTGTCCCTGCCGGTCTACCGTGCGAACGATAGATCCCTTGCCCATCCACATGCGGGCAATATCAATACTGGCATACAGCAACCCCCCTGGATTTCCCCGCAGGTCGAGCACAAAGGCATCCGCATTTTGAGCGCTGAGAGTCTCAATCGCCCGCTGCATTTGCTCTGCAGCGTGACTGCTGAACTCCTGCAAGCGGATATAACCCACTCGCGCCTTGCCTTCCTGTTTCAGACTGTAACGCACGGTTGGCAGTTCAATCCGAGTCCTGGTGAGCGTCACATCAAAGATACCCTTCCCCAGGCGCGAAAGTTGCAAAGTCACCTCAGTGCCCACCTGACCCCGGATCAGCTTGGCCGCCTCGTCCACACTCATGCCCTGAGTGGGTTTGCCATCAATCATCAAAATTTGATCCGCGACTTGGATGCCGGCTTTGAGGGCTGGGGAATTCTCAATCGGTTCCACCACGGTGATCAGCTTGGTTTTCTCGTTCTGTTCTAGCCGAAGCCCCACTCCTGACAGTTCGCCGGAAGTTTGGTTGGTCAGCGCCTCATACTGATCCGGGTCCATGAACCGGGTGTAGGGATCTCCCAATTTCTCCAAAGCTTGCCGGAGGGTAGCATAAGCCTGTTCGCGGGAGGTATAGTTTTTATTCAAAAGGTCTTGCCGAACCCGCTGCCAATCAACTTTATTAAAACTGCCATCAACATAATCCCGGTTAACAATTTGCCAGGCTTCATCCAAAACCGTTTTCGGGCTGTCTTGGAGTGCAGCCCGCACTGAGCGACTCAGCCCGGGAAGGAACAAACTAATAGTAGCGGTAACAGAGAAAGCCCCAGCAAACAGGACGGCTTGGGGGAGCAGGAAGCGTTTTGGGGATGACTTCATTTTCAATTGTCTAAGACAAATTATTAACAATAAATAAGCCCTTTTAACAGCGAGATGCCGCCGCAATCGCCTCAAGGAAAACGCACAGCATCCCAGTAAAGCTCGGCGGGGACAGACAAGGAGTGGCTGGAGGGGGGTATGGGTGTGGGGCAAAGGGCGGCCAAACAGCCCGGGAAAGCCGGCATTGCAGGGCTGGGTTCACCCTGAATCGACTGATTTTAAGATACCCAGCTGAGGCCACGAACTTGCAAAACCCTGTGACAGTTTACGAGAGTGTCCCGATCGGCTGACTGCTGGCATTCAGCCGCCGGTGGAAACCGAGCAAGCTGGTGCGGAGGCTCTGCAGGCTAATTTAACCGCAGACAAGAATATGGCTCTCTAAAGTCAGACACAACCGACCTCAAAACTTTATTGGTTCTAGTCTAGCTAAAATAGCCAGTAACAGAACGTTGTCACAGCAGACTGCTTGAGTGTCGCCGATGAAAGCCGATCTCCTCTCCCCTGCCCCCCCTTCGGTGCCCCCCACTCCGCCCCCCACTCCCCCAAAGCGGCGGGGCCCCAAAAACATTGGGGACTCGGGGGGAGGGCTACTGGTGAATTTGGCCCTCGCTGCCGCCGCCGGTGCCGGCATCATTGCCCTGCAGTGGACTCAACTGCACCGCCCCCCAGAGCCAGCCGACACCCCAAAGCAGGCTGAACAACTCGAAGGGCTGCGGCTGCAACTGCTCAAACAGATGCCTGCCTTTGGCTTTGATAACTTAATCGCCAACTGGGCCTTTCTCAACTACATCCAGTATTTTGGCGAGGAAGAAGCGCGAAAGGTCACCGGCTATTCCCTCAATGCCGACTACTTTGACCTGATTACCCAGCGCGATCCCCGCTTCGCTGACATGTACCTTTTTCTTTCCACCGGCATTTCCTACTATCTCGGCAAGCCAGAGATCACAGTCCAGTACATGGATCGGGGCACCCGCGCCCTCTCTCCCCAAATCAATCCCAGAGCCTATCTCGTCTGGCGCTTCAAAGGACTCGACCAACTGCTGCTGCTCAACGACATCCCCGGTGCCATCCACTCTCACCAAATGGCTGCCCAGTGGGTTGAGGGAACCCCAGACGAGAAATACGCACAGATGTACCGGCAAACCGCTGAATTCCTCAAAACAGATCCCGACAGCACCCTGGCGCG
>CAZJNL010000456.1:0-4965 GCA_964546515.1 uncultured Oscillatoria sp. | reverse complement strand
GGGATTGCGAACATCGACAAGCACGAAATCATCCGCACCGCTGTCAATCAGTTGCTTGAGCTCGCGCACCGTCATCTCAGGAATTTCCATCTTTTGTTTCTCCTCCTCTGCTCTTGCTTGGGGAATACCGCAGAACTGCTCGTAGTCGATTAATTTCTCAATCACCGGTCGCACCGGGTTGGGGCGCAGCTTCAATTCCCGAAACTTCATATCTAGAGCATTATACAGCAGCAGGCGACCGCTGAGGGTGGTGCCGGCACCTGTAATAATTTTGACGGTTTCTGTCGCCTGGATAACGCCGATTATACCGGGCAAAATCCCCAAAACGCCGCCTTCCGCGCAGGAGGGCACCATCCCCGGTGGCGGGGGTTCGGGATACAAGTCGCGGTAGTTGGGACCATCTTGATAGTTAAAGACAGTAGCCTTCCCTTCAAACCGGAAGATGGAACCGTAAACGTTGGGCTTATTCAGCAGAACGCAGGCGTCGTTTACCAAATACCGGGTGGGGAAGTTATCGGTGCCGTCCACTACGATATCGTAGGGGCGAATGATATCCAGGGCGTTCTGGGATGTCAGGCGGGTTTCGTACAAGTCCACCTGGCAGTAGGGATTAATCTCTAGAATCCGGTTTTTGGCAGACTCTATTTTAGGCTTTCCCACCCAGGATGTGCCGTGGATGACTTGTCGCTGCAGGTTGGAATGATCTACGACATCGAAATCTACGATGCCAATGCGCCCGACACCGGCAGCTGCCAGGTACAGCAGCAGCGGCGAACCCAGCCCGCCGGTGCCTACGCACAGCACGCTGGCGGCTTTCAGGCGCTTTTGCCCTTCCAGTCCGATTTCCGGCAGGATGAGGTGGCGCGAGTATCGTTCGTATTCTTCTTTTGTCAGCTGGATAACGTCGGGATTGGGGTTGAGCATAGCAGTCTAGCTAGCGGAGATCGGAATATTATTTTATCTAAATCCGTTGTGCCTTTGTTGATTGGCAGTTTTTAGAATTATTTCTTTATTTGGGGCTTAGGTGCCGGTGAGTATTTCCTCTGCCAAGGAACCGGCGGGCGTCATCCAGGCACCAGCTGCGCAGGTTGCCGGCAATGCCATTGCGCGACTTCGACAAGAATATAGGAGTAGATTGCCCATGCGTATTCCCGATCGCACTCTGAGGGAATCGCCCGGCTGTCGGGATGGCTGTGATAAAAACCGAGAATGACTAACTGCCGGTGGCGTGCTTCCCGCTGCGCTTTCAGCATCGCTCTCGGCTCTATAACATATCTGCGCTCTTTTGTCAAGGATATTTCGGCTGACAGTTCTTCAGCGGTTTCGTCACTCCAGGCGTTTTGTACCTGCCACACTTCTACCACAGTTTTGTCATCTTTGCTGATTTTACCCAGCCGCAAGCTGCAGCACTCGTCAGGATAGGTGCTTTCGGCATGGGTGCGGATGGGCAAGCAGGTGCTGGGGGTGGAGTTTTATAACCGCCATAGACGCCAAGTCCGCCAAGAAGGCTGGCAGGTGGGTGGGTGTAAATAAGTATAGCACTTTCACCGGCTTGCTGTCTGTTCTGAAACCTGGGTGGAGTTTTATAACCGCCATAGACGCGCAAGCGGCTTCCCGCAGGGTAGACGCCAAGTACGCCAAGAAGGCTGGCAGGTGTGTGGGTGTAAATAAGGATAGCATTTTCACGGGATGGCTGTCTAGGCTGAAAGCAGAAAAATCAAATAAAGCTGGTTTGTTGAATGCTAATTATTTAAGACATTCCTGAATGTCAGGGATACTCTTCGGGTTCTGGCAAGTTCTGCACCTCGATATTTGTCTCGCTTTCTGGGGGCGATGCCGTGTTGCCACTGATATCGGGCTTCTTTTTGCAGGATAAGTAAGCTGCCTGGTTGCAAGAGGATGGCTGTTTTTGTGCCTGCCGGTATGTGAGTGAAATTCATGACGCAGGCACTTCCCAAGCTCAGGGAAATAATTGGATCGCCAAAGCAGGGTACGCAGTCGATGTGACTGGCTATGCCTTGTCCGGGTTTGTATTCGTTGACAATTAGTTGGTCGGGGATTTGTGGGGGGAAGCCTTCTTGATGGAGTCTGACGGCAAATTTTTCTGCCCAAACAGGCAATTTACCCAGGTACATTGCTTGACTTACGGCGCGTCTTTTGTAATCCTATTTGTAGCCGTAGTGCTGCACCCGCCGCTTTAATTCTGCTGACCACGGATGCCGGTCAATCAGGTCGAGCAATTGACTCTGTTCGTCTGGCGGTATGTATTCAGGGATGTAGGTGAGTCCTGGGATTTGTATTGTTTCGGGTTCAAAGTCGGATGTGCCTAAGTCTAATTGTATGGCCAAGTTGGATAGCATATTGCTGACCTTCACGCTGACAATACCAGCTCGGTGGTTAGCTCAATTTCGGGGAAAGTGGGGGAGACGATCCTTTGGCTGACGGGAAATTCTGTGACTTCGTAAAAACCCTCTACCAAGAGTAAAACCGAAACCTTTGCGCTCAGATAATCAACAATCCAGTCTTCAGTAATTTCAACGGCGGCGTATTCTGATCGCTTGTGCCGGGAGTCTGCGGTGGCGGTGCTTTCGCTGACTATTTCTACTACTAATAAGGGCGGTTATTCCAATGAGGCATTAAGAGGATTTGGCCGCCAGAGTGTGCCATCTATTACGCAAATATCTGGAAGGCGCGATTTGCGGGTGCCGGTGCGGATGCCCACATCGCCCTGTCTGGCTATCCAATCCAAACCCAGGCGCTCAATCTCCCTGTCAAATTGCTTGAAGAGGAAATTAACGATATTCGAGTGTTTGAAAGTAGCTGGTGCCGTAGGCACTAACTCCCCATCGACAAGTTCGTAACGGTTGCTCTCTCCGTCATCATACGCTAAATATTCCTCGAAGGTGTAGGTTTTTGGCTTGGCTGTGGTTTGAGTCATGGCGTTAGGGGTGGGTGGGGGTGTTTAAGGATATTATAGCTGACTTGATAGAAAAACAAATCCTGAATATATTGGCGCAAGTTTAAAGCCCCCCGGAAGGGAGGCTTGATTTTTATCTACGGTGTTTTTTGCAACTCAGGGCGTTCTTCTGCAACAATCGCTCCTTCTACTGGGCATACCTGCAAGCAGATTCCACAGTCTATGCAGGTGGCAAAATCAATCCAATACCAGTCAGTTCCCTTAACATTCTTACCCGGACCTTCGTGAATGCAAGCAACAGGGCAAGCCTCGACGCAATCGGCGACGCCTTCGCAAACATCAGTAACAATCGTGTGCGCCACAGTGTTCTTCCTTTCTCAGCAGTTGTTAGTTAGGTGCGGGGGTTGCACCTAATATTATCTTTAGCTCAATGTTTCAATTTCGGGTTCACCGGCACTCTTCACGCGGGCAATCCGCTTAATCCCCCGGCGCTGGGCGTATTCGCTCAGCGATTCGGGCGTATCCCGCAGCCCCAATTCCACTTCCACCCGCACTAATTCGCCGCTTTCCCTGAGCTTTTGGGCGTAAGCGAACGCTGCAGCGCTATCGTGGGGAGTCACCGGCACCACTAACCAGTCACAAGGTACTGTATCATCGGGAAGTTTGCCGGTGGGTAGCAGCACTTGCTGCAACTCTTCGATATTCCAGCAAAAGCCAATTCCCGGTGCGGTTTGCCCTTGGGGATCGTACAGCCCCAGGAGTTTATCGTAGCGCCCGCCTTGCCCCAGCACGCGCTGCCCTCCCTCAGTCTCGCTGACGACTTCAAACACGATGCCGGTGTAATAGTCGAAAGTCTGAATCAAGCTCAAATCCAGAATGGCAGGCAAACCAGCGGGCGAACACTGCTCAAGCAACTCAATTAGCGATTTCAGGGTATTGACAATTTGCCGCTGATGTGCGTCAAGCTCCAAATTCCCTACTCGCTGCAGCACGTCAGCGGGGCGTCCTCGCAAATCGAACAGTAGCAGAGCTCGCTCCCGCAGTTCTGGGGACAGGGGGAGAGTTTCCAGTGTCACGCGGTCGAGATTTGCGATCGCGTGGCGCACCGTATCTTGCAGTGCCGGCGGGAAAGCTGAGAGGAGCGATCGCATCAGCCCCGCCTCTCCTAAAATTATCCGCCACCGGCTCAACCCCAGACTCTGCAAGCAGTCTGACAGCAGCAGCAGAATTTCCGCATCCGCCATCAAACCGCCCGCCCCCAGCAGTTCCACCCCAGCTTGGTAGAACTCCTGCTGTCCTCCGTGAATCCGCTCCCCCGCCCTGCGGAACACATTGGCAATATAATAGAGGCGCAGGGGATAACTCACCCCCGCCATGCGAGTCACGGCGGCGCGGGCGATGGAAGCTGTCAGTTCTGGGCGCAACCCCAGCACCTCATCCTCATCGTACACCTGGATTACCGTTGAGGTCTCGATAGCGCCCCCAGCTTTTAGCGTATCCAGACGTTCCAGAGTCGAAGTAATAATCCAGTGATAGCCCCAGGGGCGAAAAACCTGCCGCAAGCGCTCTTCAATCCAGTATTTTTGAGCGACATCGAGGGGAAGTAAATCTCTCGCGCCCATTGGTGGTTGATGAACCATTATTTTTTCTTCCCGCCAAATAAACCGCCAAAGAAACCGCCCCCAGGCTGTTCCGGCTTTCCAGATTTCGATGCAGGCTGTGCCCCCTTACCGTCAGCTTTCTGAGGCGGCTTTTCCATAAGTTTCTTAGCTTCTAGCGCCACCGGCTCAGAGGGATTCAATTCCAGGGCTTTATTAACGTGAACCTTTGCCATTGCCGGCTGATTTTGCTTCAAATAAACCATCCCCAACATCCCGTGACACCGGCTATTTTTCGGCTCTATCTTCAGAGCATCTTTCAACTCCAAAGTCGCTTGGGCGAAATTTTTGCTCGCCATCCAATCTTCAGCCCGCCTGCAGTACGCATCCACGCGCGATTCCGCCTTGGCAGCGGGCGGCGGGGGCGCTGCAGCAGCGGGGGTGCGAGCC
>CAZJNL010000455.1:0-4973 GCA_964546515.1 uncultured Oscillatoria sp. | reverse complement strand
CCAGTTCCAGAGTTTGATGGCGCCGTCGAAACCGGCGGAGGCGAGGGTTTTGCCGTCAGGACTGAACCTGACGTCCCAAACCGAATCGCTGTGCGCCGCCAGAGTGCCCAGCAGGTTGCCGTCAAGGTTCCACAGTTTCACAGTTTTATCCTTACTGCCGGAAGCAATTATCTGGCCATCGGGGCTGAAACTGGCGCTGTAAACACTGTCCCTGTGTCCCTGGATCGTTTGCAGCAACCGTCCGTCCCGATTCCAGAGTTTCACTGTTCTGTCGGCACTGGCGGTAACAAAGGTCTGGCCATCAGGGCTAAAACCGACTGTATAGACTGCAGCGATCTGATTTTCTAGGTTTTTAAACAATCTGCCGTCCAAGCGCCAGAGTTTCACCTCTGTACTGCCGGCGGAAGCAATCAACTGTCCGTCGGGGCTGAAAGCCAGGCTGTGCGCCGCCGAGCTGCGCCCAGTCAGAGTTGCCAGCGCGGCACCGTCAGTCAGCCTGAGTTTTACCGTTTTGTCACTGCCGGCGGAGGCAATCTCGCCCTGGGGGCTGAAAGCTGCGCTGTAGACGCCCTGACTGTCAGCCACCAGGGTGCTTCTCAACAGGCCAGAGCGGTTCCAGAGTTTGACCGTTTTATCCTGACTGGCGGAGGCGAGGGTTTCACCGTCGGGACTGAAACTGACGTCCGTCACCCAGTCCGTGTGGCCAGTGAGTGTCCGCAGCAGCCTGCCGTCCCGGTTCCACAGTTTAATCGTGCTGTCGAAACTGGCGGTGGCTAAAGTGCCAGACCGGCTGTAACTTGCCCGCCTCACCAAACCCTGATGTTGCAGAACCCTCAGAGAGCCGGTGCCGCCAAGACTCCAGAGTTTGACGCTATTGTCCCCACCGGCAGAAGCCAGTGTCTTGCCATCCGGGCTGAAACTCAAACTCTTGACACTGAAAATGTGACCCTTAAAGGTGTTCAGCAAACGTCCGTCAAAGCTCCAGAGTTTGACCGTCTTGTCAGCGCTAGCGGAGGCCAGAGTTTGGCCGTCGGGGCTGAAACGCACGCACCAGACCGTATTTTCATGCCCGGAGAGGGTTTTCAACAAAGTGCCGTCGCGCTTCCAAAGTAGGATGGTGTCGTCCCCACCGGCAGAGGCAATCTCGCCGTGGGGGCTGAAACTCACGTCAAAAACCTTACCTGTGTGCCCCTTGAGGGTGCGCACCAGGCCACCGTCCAGCCGCCAGAGTTTGACCGTCTTGTCGGCGCTGGCGGAAGCGAGGGTTTTGCCGTCGGGGCTGAAACTCACGCCCCAGACCTCATCGGTGTGCCCCGTGAGCGCCCGCAGCAACTCACCGTCGCGCCGCCGCCAGAGTTTGACGGTTTTGTCCTTGCCTGCGGTGGCAATCACTTCACCATCCGGGCTGAAACTGACGTTAAAAACGTCACCGGCATGCCCTTTGAGGGTGCGCTGCAACACGCCGTCACGACTCCAGAGTTTTACGGTGCCGTCCGCACTGGCGGAAGCGAGGGTCTGGCCATCGGGTGAGAAAATGGCGCTGTAAACCTCAGCCGTATGGCCCCTGAGGGTTTTTATCTCCCTGCCACTGCGGTTCCAGAGTTTTACCGTGCCGTCGGCACTGGCAGAGGCCAGCATCTGGCCGTCGGGACTGAAACTCACGCCAGCGACGGTATTGCTGTGCCCCTGCAAGCGGTTGCGCTCTCTCACCTTATATACCGCCTGCTGCAGTGCCGTGACAGCCTCCATGCGAATGTCAGCCGGCACCAGAGATCCGAGCCATGTCTTGAGGATTTTGCCGGCTCTTAAACTTTCTATGAGCGCCTCAAACTCCAGATGCGAGTTGTAGAGTGCTTTTGAAGAGGCGGTTATGGCTCTGATTTGGGCGCTGTTCTGGTTGAGTGACGCTAGCAGGGTCAGTATCACTCCCACTGCTCCCGCCGTGAGCACCACTAAACGCGCTGGCAGCAGTTCCTGTCTGAGAGTTCGATTGTGCGGCTGTTGGCTACCCCGTAGGGCGGCTTGAGCAACTTGCAGCCGCACCTCTGGCCCGAAGTCGCAGGGAAGGCGTATGGGCTCAACCAGGTAGTCGTGCACGAGCTGGTAGCGGTTTTCTGGCAAAGTCGGCAGGCGAACCACCAGACCAGAGCCGGTCAAAATCTCTAAAATCAAATCCAGTTTATCGCTGTCGGATTGCAACAGCGCTGCCAGCTCATCCCGCGTCCTTAAAGGTCTGGTGCCTTTTTCATTCGTCAGCAATGTCAAGACTTTCCAGGCAGCGTCTTTGTTTGAAGATCCGCAATCTTTGATGGCGCTTTCAATGGAATTTTTCACCAGTTTTGCTTTGGGATTGTCTCCCAGCTGCTGGTATTTTTCCAGGGTGGTAATGCCGTCGGCTTGCAGTTGCGCCCCTACCAGCTGCAACTCAATTGGGCGCACTTCGCCTTCGGTGCCTGCTAAATCCCGCACTAATGCTTCAATCAGCGCCGGCTCTACGGGAAATTGCGCCCGCTGGGTCAGTTGTTCGATCGCTACCTGCGCTTCTCGGGGGGAAAAGTTCCCCAAGTAGTAGCGAGCGTCTTGGCTGATAATGCTGTTGAGAATGCTGCTCTCGGCTCCGCTCTGCGTCTGCTGGTTCCACTCCAAAATGTAATACAGGTAATGCCTGTAGTCTGTGCGCAGGGACAAGATGACTTTTACGAAAGGAATGTTTAAAGCGTCGCGCATAAATTCCCAAAATCTCTGCCTTCCCTCTGCATCTGGGCAAACCAAGAAAAATTCCTCAAACTGGTCAAAAATTAGAACGGTTAACAGGTGGCTATCGCTATTTTGAACCAGCTGTTGGAGAGCGCCGATCGGGGACGATTCCGCTGGCATTTCACTGCTGCTGTCAAGCGCTTTTGCCAATTCTCTGCCAAAGGTTTGCATGCAGTCGGTGTAAGATTGCACTAGCACCGGCAAGACATGGTGTGTGCCGATGGCTGTGTTTTGCAGCGCCGGCACTAACCCAGCTGTTAAAATTGAACTCTTGCCGGCACCGGAGGGGCCAATAATGACGGTCAGTTTGCTGTCAGACCGGCTAATTCTCTCGAGCAGGTGGCTGACATCTCGCTGTCTCCCGGAGGCTTCAATTTCTTTGGCTGCGCTGACTTTTTGCTGCCCCAGTCGCCGGTGCGGCTGTAAGGAACCAGCACCGATGAAGGCGCGGAATCCATACTCGTGATCAATGGCACGCCGTTCTTGCTTAATGCGAAAAGCTTCTAAATACTGACCGCGATCAAAGTAGATCGAGTGCAATTCTTGCAGGATCTTTATATACAGTTTGGGGTGGCTGTGCGCGTCGGTTTCCTGTCTGGCGATTTCCAGGTTGTTGGCGGCTTCGCTCACTTGATCCAGCTGGCGCTGAGAACGCGCCAGAAGCAGCAAATACAGCCCCCGCTGCTGGGGTTGGGGTTCCGCCGCCTCTGCCAAGGTGCGAATTGCCCGCTCAGCTAGCTCGCAGGCTTCTGCCGGCTGGTTGTGCTGGAGAGCTACTTCTGCCAGAAAGCCGCAATCTTGCGCCGCCAGCGCCAGACTGCCGGCGACTTGATGAGCGGGCAGGTATTTTTTGGCTAGCTTTTGCAAGTCTTCCCACGCTTCTAGGTGTCGCAGCACTTCACCGAGTTGCCCCACAACCTGAGCGACTAAATCTTGTCGCTCAGCCGCCTCGAAAGCTGTTACGCTTTGCTCGAAGGCATCTAATGCTTGTTGCCAGCACTGCCGGCTGTCTCTCGGCTGTCGCTCTGCTTGACAGCCATAGCACAAGCCGGTATAAAATAGGATTACTCCCTGCCGCTCTAATATATTTTGAATTCTGTATTCAAAATTTTTAATCTGTTCCGAATTCACTATTAAGAATTGAGAGCTTTGCCAAAAGGCCAAGCTTTGCCGGTAGTTCTCTAAAGCCGCCTCGATCTGGCCATTTTCATCGGCTTGCAGGCCGCGAATAAATTCCAGAGTGGCTGCTATATCTGGCTGCAATTGGTAAGCGCGACTTTGCAAGTCTTTCCAGGCTGATTCCAGTTCGGAGTGCAGTCGGTCGTCGGCTGCTATCTGGCAAAAGTCGGGGTGGGGCAACTGAGCTGTATCTGGCTCCAGGACGCGGGCGAATACGGCTTCTGTCTTTTGGTGGAAAAAGTCTATTAATTCTTCGGTTGGGAGTTCAAATTCAACGGTTGTTGCCCAACTCTCGAAATCGGGCGCGACTCGAATCAGCTTGCGCAGGACTTCATCGGTGCCCCACAACAGTAGGGGGAAGGGAAAGTTTTTGCGAAATTCTTCCCGGATTAGGTTGGAGGCGGTGAGCACCGGCTCAATATTGTGTACTGACTCTAAGCCGAGAACGGTGAGTGCCGGTGGCGGATTGTCCCCGATTTCTGCGGCGATGGGGGCAAAAAGGGTTTTGACAGACTCGGGGAGGGCTAGCCGGTGAATCCGCACGGGGGACAGTTCTTGCAGCTGCTGCAACATGCGATCTCGCAAGCAAGTGTAGTTGCAGCGCACCAAAATTAGGGAAAATTGCCCCTGCGAGAGGTCGAGCGCCCGTACCAGCGTCCTGAGCGATTCCTGATTGTAAGTGGCCACGTCTTCGAGCCGGTGCGTGTCACTCATGGTTTCTGCGGTTTGGTTTACATACCGATTTTGCACTATTATCTGGGCGCGAGCTCCAATCCGCCCCTCACCGCCCAATTCTTTTTGTCAGCCCCTGACGCCCCTCACCCCTGAACCCCCTCTCCCGCAAGGAGTCTGGTGCGTTCCCCCCCCCCAGCAAGTAGCGTTCCCCCCAGGAGAGCACCCCCCCATCGCCGGTGGGGCGATTGCCGGCACATGGGCAAAGGGGGAGACAAGCCGGTTGGTTACTGCCAATTGACGCACCGGCAGCCGGCACCTGAGAGCTGATTTATAAAGAAAAAGTGAAGCCACAATAAACCGGG
>CAZJNL010000454.1:0-4977 GCA_964546515.1 uncultured Oscillatoria sp. | reverse complement strand
CATTCTTGTTCTTCCCCATGCTCGATGCCCAGTGCCCTTTGCCCTTCTTCCAAAGCATCAATCGCATTAGCCAGAATATTCATAAACACCTGATTGAGCTGACCGGCATAGCACTCCACAAGCGGCAGATTGCCGTACTCTTTGATTACTTGGATAGCCTGCCGGTTGGGTTTAGCTTTCAGCCGGCTTTGCAGAATCAGCAGCGTACTCTCAATCCCCTCGTGAATGTCAACCGCCTTCATATCAGCTTTATCCAGCCGCGAGAACGTGCGCAGCGAAAGGACAATCTCGCGAATGCGGTCGGCTCCCACCTGCATCGAATTCATAATTTTTCGCAAATCTTCCTGAATAAAATCGAGTTCAATCGCCACCATCGCCTCTTGGATTGCCGGGGCGGGATGGGGATAAAATTCCTGGTATAGTTGCAGCAGATTCAGCAGGTCTTCGGCATATTCCTTAGCCGGGGTAATATTGCCGTAGATGAAATTAACCGGGTTGTTAATTTCGTGAGCAACCCCAGCAACCAGCTGCCCCAGACTGGACATCTTTTCGCTTTGAACGAGTTGAGCTTGAGTCTTTTTTAGCTCGCGCAAAGCTTGTTCGAGTTCGCGGGCTTTAGTTTCGGCTATTTCAGCAGCAGTGCGGCTTTGCTCATAGAGTTGCGCTTGGTCGATAGCGATGGCCAATTGATTGCAAACCGCCTGTAGCAATTCCACTTCGTCCTCGCGCCACTCGCGGGGGCGAGTGCATTGAACGCAGGCAATCACGCCCATCACACCCTGGCGAGTTGGAATAGGAAAATCCAAGCTAGCGTTGTATCCCCTAGACTGAAAGAATTGCCGTTCTTGTGGGTCTGATATAGCTGCAATATCGTCAAAACGGTAGATTTCCAAGTTGGAGAGCTTTTGGGCAAAAAAAGACGTCGCATCAAGCGGATAGGAACCCAAAAGCGAGAATAACTCTGATTTTTTAGCTTCATGCACCACATTCCAAACCGGCGGTTGTGCGTCGGGGAGATACCAGATAAACTTACAGCGGTCGAGCTGCAACAAGTGGTAAATCTCCCGCACAGCAGTTTCCAGAATCGTATCGAGGTCGAGAGAAGCGCGAATCAGACTGGCGAGCCGGTTGAGCAGCGCTTCCCGAGTTGCTAACTCTCGGAATCGCGCTTCGCTTTGCCGCAGTTCCGACTCAGCTCGCTTGCGATCGGTAAAATCTTTCGTAACAGTAGCTAAAGCAATCGGCTCACCTGTTTGCGAGTCTTTAACAGTAAAGGCGTTACAATAGACCGGCACCAACAGACCCGTTTTGAAGTGGCGGAAGCTAACCTCTCCCTCCCAGCGTCCTGTTTCGGCAAGAGCCGGCCAAATGCGCTCTGTTAGCACCGGCAAGTCTTCCGGCATAAAATAGTCAGGTATCGCCGTTTGCTTTACTTCTTCTGTGCCTGAGATCCCTGCCAGCTTTTGACCGGCTTCATTGACAAACAAAACCTCACCCTCAAGTGTAGCTAAAGCAATGAAGTCAGAGCTACTTTCAACAATAGAAATCAACTTTTGCTGTTCAGACTCTGCCAGTTTGCGGTCGTGGATGTCCGTACACACGCCCACCCACTCGCGGATGCTGCCATCTTCTGCTAGCACGGGAACGCCACGGACATAGAAATAGCGATAGCCGCCATCCTTCGAGCGAATACGGAACTCAATTTCATACAAGCATTTCCTTGCAACTGCTTCTGACCAAGCATTAGCCGTGCGCTGGCGATCGTCGGGGTGAATCGCATTTAACCAGCCCCAACCTGCGAGTTCTTCCTGACTCTGACCAGTATAAGCCCCCCACTCCGGCATATCAACAGCCAGTCCTTCAGCATTGTTGAGCCAGACAATCTGGGAAGTGGCAACAACCAGAGAGCGATACCGCGCCTCACTGCGCCGCAGCGCCTCTTCTTGTTGCTTGCGCTCCGTGATATCACGCGCTATGCCAATCAAACCAATGATGTTTCCCTCACTGTCGCGCCAAGGGCTTTTCGTTGACAGATACGTTCGCGTCATCTCCGGTGCTGCCACAAATTCTTCCACAATCTCCGTCTCACCTGCCGTCATGATGCGGCGGTCAGTTTCCCTGATCTGACGCGCGATTTCTGGCGGCAGCAAGTCCGTGTCATCCTTGCCAATAATTTCTTCAGTAGTCTTGCCTACAGCGCGGGCGCACGCGCCGTTTACCGTCACATAGCGTCCCTCAATATCCTTGACAAAAACCGGATCGACTGTGCTTTCAATCACGGAACGCAGCAAGATATAGCTTTCTGTGACCGCCTTTTCTGCCTGCTTGCGCTCGGTAATGTCTCGGGAAACCGTTGCCAGACACATTGGCAAGCCAGTTTCCGGGTGCTTGACGGTGAATAAAGTCATGTGCGCGTCAAATGGCTGGCCGGTTTTGAAGTTAAGCAACTGGGTTTCGCCTTCCCAGAATCCTTGCTGCATAACCGCCGGCAGAGCGATTTCTAGCAAAATTTTCCGACAGCCATCCGCAAATAATTCAGTCAACCTCTTGTCCGAAATATCTTGCGAACTGCCCAAACCGATAAGTTGCCGTCCGGATTCGTTAATAAATATGAGTTCTCCTGACAGCGATGCCATCCCAATAAAATCCTTACTGTTGGCAATCAGAGAGACAAACTTTTGCTTTTCCTCCTCCGCCCGCTTGCGTTCCGTGATATCAGTGGAGATGCTGCAGATCGCGTAGGGAAAACCGGCAGAGTTGTAGAGAGGAAACTTCACGGAAAGATAGGTGTGCGCACCGTCATAGTGCGGGACAACTTCTTCCATCTCCAAAGGCTGTCCGCTTTGCCGCACCTTGAGGTCGTTCGCCCGAAATGCCTCCGCCATCTCACGAGAAAAAAGATCGAAGTCAGTCTTACCTTTAACCAATGCTGGATTTAAACCGAGCTGGGTTGCGTACTTGCGGTTCATCAAAATGTACCCGCCAAGATTATCCTTAATATAGATAGCTGTTGGCGAGAAATCCAGAATCGCCTCTAGCAGCTGCTGGCTCTCCCGCAGCGCCGCCTCAGCCCGCACTCGGTCGCTGATGTCAACGAATAAGCCCATAGCGCCGGTGACAGCGCCACTGCCATCCAACAGCGGAGAAGTCCAGATGCTAACATCCACCAGTGAACCGTCTTTCCTCTGCCGGCGCAATTCCAAGCCCGTCAGTTCCTTGCCCTCCATCTCAGCCTGAAGAATGGCGCGGAACTGCGGCTCTCCGTCAGCAGGAATAATGGGAAGAGGCTTGCCCAAAACCTCTTTTTCGCTCCAGCCAAAAAGCCGCTCTGCCGCTGGGTTCCACAGCGTCACACTGCCCTCCGTACTGAGAGTAGCAATCGCCAAAGGCGAAGCTTGAATCAGCGTTTGCAAAGTTTGATTAGCCGTTCGCAGCGCCTCTTCCGCACAGATGCGCTCAGCAATCTCCTCGTGCAATTGCTCGTTAGCTTGCCGCAATTGGGCTGTGCGCTCGTCAACTTGAATTTCTAACTCTTCCAAAGTCTTTTTCAGCGCTTCTTCCGCTCGCACTCGCTCGGTTATATCCGTGTGCGATCCAGCCATCCGGTAAGGCTTGCCGGTGGCATCAAAAAGCACCGCCGCTCGCGATAAAATCCACCGGTAGGAGCCATCCTTGTGCGACAAGCGGTACTCTAATTCGTAATCGGGATTCCAACTGTTAAAACACGCCTCAACCTTGGCTAGCACCAAGTCGCGGTCGTCGGGATGTATCCGTTTGTGCCACTCCTCAAAATTATTTGGCAGCTCCCACTCCTCACAGCCGAGCATATTCTTCCAGCGCGGCGAAAAATAGACTTCGTTGGTTTGAATATCCCAGTCCCACAACCCGTCTCTGGAGCCTCGCACTGCCAGCTCAAACCGCTCCCGGCTCTTGCGCAGTTCCTCCTCAGAACGCAGGCGCTCGGTAATGTCTTCAATTGTGCCCAGGATGCCCACTACATTTCCTTCTGAATCGTGGAGTGGAACTTTGTTAGTTTCAAACCAAGCCTGTTTGCCATCAGCCAGAAGTGCCGGTTCAATGATATGATATTCAGGAGTATCCGTATCCATGACTCTGGCATCGCAAGAGCGGAAGAATTCTGTTTGCTCTTTCGTCCACGGCAACTCGTAATCTGTTTTGCCAACGAGATCCTCTGGATTTGAAAAACCCGCCATTCCCGCGAAGGCGACATTGCAACCCAGGTAAACAGAATTTCTGTCCTTACAAAAGATATACTGAGGGATATTGTCCATCACCAGCTGCAACATCTGTTGCGATTTCCGCAGATTTTCCTCCACGCGCCGGCGAGCGCTGATTTCCGCTTCCAGCTGGCGGTTAGCTGCCTCCAGCTGTGCCGGATTTGTCAGCGCCAGCAGTTGGGGAATTAGCGGCACCAGCAGCGCCGCTGTCAGCACTGAGACAAAAGCAGTAAACGCTTTCAGCCAACCGGCAATCCAGTAAATGGGGTGCCACAGCATCCAAATCTCCATCAAGTGAGTTGTGCCGCAGGAAACGATGAAGACTCCAAATAACAACAAGATCCAGGGGTACGGCAAGTCCCGCCGCTTGTGGACGAAGTACACGAGGGCGATGGGAATGGAGTAATATACCAGGGCAATCAGAGAATCTGATGCGATATGCAGGGAAACCAAGTCTGGCTTCCACAGGTAACAGTGCCCGTGCGGTATGAAAGGATCTGACCCAAAAAAGCTCTGCCAAAATTCAACCATCTCATGTCTCTCCTTTTTCCCCTTCTCACCCAGCATTTATTTGCTGTAGCGCAGAAACACTACAGCTGCCCGACCTTCGCGCCGATTTTATTTATTCTAGTATTTCTTAACTCAAGTTGCTATAGCAGTAGCCACTTAGGGAACGGACGTTGGACACGCGAGTGTCCCATCGGTGTCAGGGCGGCCACGCACGGGGCTACTAGCTGAA
>CAZJNL010000453.1:0-4977 GCA_964546515.1 uncultured Oscillatoria sp. | reverse complement strand
CGTTCATGATATCAGTACAACAACGGTGCTACCGGACATGATATTAGACCAGGCGAACCCTCAAAATTTATCCTGAAAAAGTTTTAAATGCAGTCGCATTTTAAAGGATTAAGTTTTAATTTTTATTCCCCTGACAGCCCCAAACTAAATAACGAATTCTTCCGTCAGGCTGGCATCGCCGAAAGCCACCTGAACGAGAAATCGCGCTCCAGGTTGGGCACTCAACTCCAATTGAATGTAGTTGTCGGCGTTTCTGGATTGGACTTCCTGAAAAGTGGCCCCAGATTCATGCAGCACAATCAGTTGGAGTCCTGGGGGCAGATAAATGTGACTGCCGGCAGGATGCACCTGCAGGAGAATATTGGTCTTCTGTTCTGATTCTAGCCGGAGTTCAACAATTATAGCTACAGGATGACCGTCGAGCTGCATCCCTAAGTCTATCAACTTAGCTCGTCTCACGCCGGCTTCTGGCACAGCGAGATCGGTTGGCACTGACGTATCAGGGCTTCTCAAATTGAAAGCTAGACTTGATTCGTCTGGGTTCAACAGGGTTTCAACAGTTTGCCAGCCAGCTTCAACAATATTGCGGAACCACTGGCTCAAGTTCACGGCAGTTTTGCTGGGTGCAGCCGGTGCTGCAGCCGCTGCGGATTGCCTCAGCTGGCTCAAGCAATCGATTAAATCTTCAGGCGGTTGCAGCTGGCTAATTGGCAGCTCATGCGTGGCTGCCGTTGGAACAAATCCCAGCAGGCTGGCTGACCGCAAGGAATCATCTATCTCAACCACCATGTAGCCAATTCGTTCTTCCCAGACTTCCGGCGGAATGTAGCAGAAACGCTGGCGCTTTCTCAGGGGGCGGCATTCTAAGCGACCGGCACCGGTCACTTCCAGGTCAGCCACGTCTGCACAAAGGCGCACGACGGGGTTCCAACTGTCGCCGGCGGATAAGTCTGTGGGAATGCCCATCATCTGCAAGTAGTCATTCACCGCAAACACAGCAAGCGTATTCAAACGGACTCGCTCTGCCTTTTCTGGTGTGGGTTGCTGGTTGGCAAACTGCTGCGCTACCAGGCGTGCGCTCTGGGTGAGCGGCAGCGGTAGGGCAAAATTTTCTATCTCATGGCTGCTGTAAGTCATTGTATTATTCTTGTTACGACCTAATCCCTAGCTGTGCTGCAGGCGCTCGCAAGCCCAGGGACGTGAACATTCGCCTCCTCCACTATATATATCCCTCTGATTCGCCAAATTTACGCAAGCGGGGCAGGCACTGGCGCTGATAAAAACTGCTTAATGTTGAAGCAGGCACGCCTAATTCCGCTGCCAGGGTTTTCCAGCTGGTTTCCGGAGGCAACCGCCTCAGTATTAATACTTGGGCTGTAACTTGTGGGTGGCCTTGCAGGCGGGTTCTGCGCAACTCTCCTGTTGGGTCTGTCTTAGCCCAGGTTCTCACCTCTTCCAGCAGGGGGGGAAGATCAGGACTCGCTTCCAGATTGTCTACGGGGTCAGGGGTTTCACTCACCTCACTCCCAGGCGACTGCCGCTGCCGGTTCAGAAATATTGTGGCTTGCTGCTTTTTAGTCTCTATGTAGAAATCTTGCAGTCGCCGCTTCAGGTAGGTATTTAGCCAGGTGATGACACTCCCCCGCGTGGGGTTATACGGCTCGCCCGTATTTCCTTCGCAGATATTCTGGCAGAAATACACCCATGTCTGTTGCAGGGCATCTTCATAATAAGGTGTGTTTTCTTTCCAAAGTTTGTTGGCAATCAAACGGATGACACTGGTTAAGTTTCTCTGGCGCTGATCACTGCCGGCTGGATGCCTGCAGGCTTCTGCAACCAGCCTCTGCAGCTGTTCTTCCACTCTCTCCATAGAGCGATGCCTCTTCGGTTGATATAGCAGCCATTTTGACCTAGCAGCCTATCACTTTAAAACGATTTCCTCCCAGCTGCCAACTCCCTGTAGATAGAGATTTATGCTGATTTATTGCTGGCTAACGCACTCAACAATTACCGGGGATAACCAACCTGTAAATTTTTGTAAAGTAACGGGCTAGACCTTGGAGTTAGTCTGACAACTCTATAGAGGGAATTGCACAAGTACGAAGCCAACGATCTAATCAATAACTCGGCCCTACCTGAATAATCCTCTATACGTTAAAGGGAGAAAGAGCAATATTCTGCCTACTGAGGTGGAGGTTGGCACCTTGAGTGGCACCCGAACCTTCAGTGACTCGGTGGGCACCACTGACACCGCTGATGTCTACCATTTTAGTGTGAACCATACGGGAACTTTTACATTGAGCATGACTGGGCTGAGTGCGGATGCCGATGTCCGGCTGATTCGGGACACCAACAGCAATTTAGCGGTCGATACAGGCGAGGTCATTGGAAGTTCAGCTAATGCGGGCAGCTCAAATGAATCAATTACCGCTACTAGCTTAACTGCCGGTGACAACTACTTTGTTGAGGTCTATCAGTACAGCGGCAATACCAATTATAACCTGGGGTTTTGTGTAGTTAACCATTCCACCGGTCTAATATCAAGTCCGGTTACTTTCCGGAAATTAATTTAGCCACCCGCGACAAGGATAAGCAAGGTATAAGGATGAATTAACCTGTTTTAAAACCTTCTTTATTGCCTTCATTGCGCTCCCCTGCTTTCCCTTATTAGGGGGAAGTCAAATTGACTATATATAAGCGAATCAATCCGCCCTCATAAAATTGTAATTTTGAGTTTTTTTTTGCGAATAAAAAGCCTTCTCAGGCGTCGGCAGGAGGCCAAGGGCGAAAATCAGGCAAGCGTTTGGGGAATTTTTTGGAGAATGCCCCCTATTAGAGAACCCTATCCTGACCAATTCTGCTCAGCACGGCGGAGCGGAAATATTTCACAACTTCCTTAAGAAAGGGGAAGACTCTTGCCCATCACTTTAAGAGGGAGCCAGCTGTCTACTACCTGTAGATAGAGATTTCTGCTGATTTTTTGCTGGCGAACGCCCTCAACATATTGCTGTTAAAGTGCGGTGGCGGGCACATTTTATGTAAATTTTTGTAAAATTTTGCGCAATTCCCAAAGGCACAGCTGACAACTCCATAGAGGTTCAAATGTGAGGACTGACCTCTTACTGAAGGCGAACAACTGCGCCCCAAGCCATCTCATCTATTAAAGAGAGGATTTACCGTGACTACTTTTACTGTCAACCAACTAACCAACAATTCCACCGACGACACCAATCCCCAAGTTTCGGCTTACGGGGATGTAATCTGGGAACACAAGTACAGCAACACCGACACCGACCTCTACTACTACGACAGCATCACCGGAACGACCAAATACCCAGCTACAACCGGCAACAACGAGACGAATCCCCAGATTTCGGGATATGGCGACGCGGTTTATGAATACCAGTACAGTCCCACGGACACGGATGTCTACTTATACCGGTACGATACAGACACCTCGACCCCCATTGCTACCAGCGGCCAGAACGAAACCAATCCCCACATCTCTGGCTCAAACGTAGTGTACGAATATGAGTACAGCCCTACTGACACCGACCTCAAGCTGTACAACATGGACACAGGGGCTACTACTACCATTGCCAGCAGCACCAAAAATGAACTCAATCCTGACATTGCCGGCAACTATGTGGCGTATGAGTACGATTACAGCAGTACCGACACCGACCTCAAGCTGTACAACATCGCCAACGGCACGACCACCACTATTGCCAGCAGCGGCAAAAACGAAATCAATCCCGATGTTTCCTCTACTGGCGACGTGGTTTATGAGTACGAGTACAGCAGTACCGACACCGACATCTACATGTACGACTCCCTCACCGGCTCTACCCCTTTAGCCACCAGTGGCTATGACGAAGTTAATCCCCAGATTGCGGGTAACTTCGTCAGCTGGCAAGCTTGGGATGGCAATGACTGGGAAATCTACCGCTACGATAAATCCACAAATTCCACAACCCAAGTAACTAACAACTCCGTTAACGACGTCAACGCGCAGGTTTCGGATCAAGGCTATGTGGTTTGGGAACACGACTGCAGCCCCACCGACACCGACGTCTACCTCTACGACGGCTCTATAACCATATCTCCAGCCTGTAGCAGCTACGACGAAATTAACCCCCAAATCACAGGTTCTAATGCGACCTGGCAAGCCTGGGATGGGAATGACTGGGAAGTCTACTCCGCTCAAATCTCCCCTTCTAATAATAACGTGTTCGGATAGAACGGGACAATTGTCACCTTCAATATCGATGAATTAACCTGTTTTTACCCTGTCTTTATGGCCTTCGTTGCGCTCCCCTGCTTTCCCTTATTAGGGGGAGGAAAATTGACTAGATAGATAGAAGCGAATCAATCCGGCCTCAGAAAATTGTAATTCTGAGGTTTTTTTTGCGAATTAAAAGCCATCTCATGCGTCTGCAAAGGCCTGTTGCGAAAATAACCTCAGGCAAGCGTTTGGGAAGTTTTTGGTAAATGCCCCTATTAGAGAACCCTATCCTGACCAATTCTGCTCAGCGCGGCGGAGCGGAAATATTTCACAAGTTTAGAAAAAAATCCGAATACTTTTGTCCGGGGGCGACCGGCTCCCGTATCGAGAGGAGAAGAAAGAAAGACTGGGAATAACTGGCGGGTTACTTCTGCAGCGCCGCACTAGAAACTAAGTTCTCAGCAAATCGAAGGCGGAGAGTTTGATAGTGAATCCGCGCACCGGCAAAAAGCAGCGGGAACTTTTTAAAGCCCTGTTGTTAAAGCCTAGTTGCAACAGCAGCGCAATCCATTCCCCCACCGAGACAAGATGTGGGACTGCAACGAATCGCCCCCTCTTGTAGAGACGCGATTTATCGCGTCTCCCCAGCGTCTCCCCAGCGTCACCCCAGCGTCACCCCAGCGTCTCCCCAGCGTCACCCCAGCGTCACCCCAGCGTCACCCCAGCGTCACCCCAGCGTCACCCCAGCGTCA
>CAZJNL010000452.1:0-4978 GCA_964546515.1 uncultured Oscillatoria sp. | reverse complement strand
TAAAGTAGGTGAACAATACTCCCCCTCCCCGCTGACGGGGAGGGGGTTGGGGGGTGGGGTTGCCAGTTAACTTTCTTCATGTCCATCTACTTCTTTACCAGCAAATCTTTAAGAATTTTCACGAGCTGTTTGAAACTCACCGGCTTTATCATATAGGCGTCAGCCCCCGCCGCTAGACATTTCTCTCTATCGCCGGGCATGGCGAGAGCGGTGAGGGCAATAATGGGAATTGTTGCCGTGTCGCTGTGGGAGCGAATCTGAGCGGTAGCTGTCAATCCATCCATCTCCGGCATTTGAATATCCATCAAAATTAGAGAGGGCTTGTGCTGTTCAGCCATTTTAATTGCTTCCCGGCCATTTTTAGCTAAAACTAGCCGATATCCAGCCGAGAGCAAGTAATTGGAAATTGTCTCAATGTTAGCCTCATTATCCTCCGCTAGTAAAATTAATGGGGAATCTGGCACTCGCTCCCCACTTTCAGCGAGCGCGGCAGCAGAGTTGACAGTTTCTAGCGGGTAACTGGTTACTGAGAGTGGGCAATCAGTTGCTTGTGCCCTTTTCTGTCTCATCCCGGGCACCGCTACAGTGAAGCGACTCCCCTTCCCCACTTCGCTCTCGACGCTCACACTCCCCTCGTGCAATTCTACAATCCGCAGCACCAGAGCCAGCCCCAACCCCGTCCCCTGATACCGGCGAGAGAGACTGCTGTCAATCTGCACGAAAGGTTGGAACAATTTCCCCATATTTTCTGGGGCGATGCCAATGCCGGTATCGGTGACGCTGAACCTGACGAGTTGTTCTTCTGCATCCACCTCAACTTCAACAGTCACACTGCCCTCCTCCCAAGTAAATTTTATAGCATTACTGAGCAAGTTGATCAGCACTTGTCGCATCCGGCGGTCGTCCACTTCAATTTCTGGCAGCCCTTCCGGAATGCGGGTGCTGAGCTTGATGTTTTTCTGATAAGCCTGCTGCTTGACAAAAGTCAAGCTAGACTCTACAAGGCTAGTCACACCAACAGGCGCGATTTGCAGCTGCAGTTTTCCCGCTTCAATTTTAGCCAAATCCAGAATATCGTTGCTCATATCCAGCAAGTGCTTGCCGCTTTTTTCAATCGTAGATATCGCCTTGCGCTGCCTTTCAGTTAGGACCCCGCACAGTTCCTCTAGCAAACCTTCCGACATGCCGAGAATGGCATTCAGGGGCGTTCGCAGTTCGTGACTCATGGAAGCCAGAAACTCGTCTTTCAGGCGAGTGGCGCGGGCTAATTCAGCATTGGTGACGGCGAGGATTTCGTTATTTTGGCGCAACGCCTCCTCCGCTTGTTTGAGAGCGGTAATATCGGAAGCAGTGCCCAGAATTTGCTTGGGCGTTCCGTCTGCAGTTCTGGCAAACACTGTATCCCAGCTGTACAGCCAGCGCCACTCACCCAAGGCGTTCCTCATCCGGTACTCACTCTCGATGATATCGCCATCTTTGGCTGTGGCAAATCGTTCGTGTTCGTTAGAGATTCTGACCAAATCGTCGGGGTGAACAAAATTTTGCCCAAACCCCGCTCCCATTTCTATAATTTCTTCTGGCTTGTAACCGAGAATTTTTGCCCCCTCTCGATTCGAGTAAATATTGCGCTTTTCTGCCAGGTCGTAAATATACAAAATATTAGGAGTAGCGTCGGCTATTTGTTGAATAAAACGCTGGCTCTCCTCTAAGGCTTGCTCAGCTTTTTTGCGAGTAGTGATGTCCAGAGCGGCGCAGGTGACACCCACAATCTCCCCGTCTGCATTCCGCAACGGCTCGACGCTCAACTCGTAGCATTTAATGTCGTCGTTATAGCCAATGACGACTTCTTCCCTTGTCCCCACCCCAGTTCTCAGCACTTCCCGCTTGATGGCTGCCAGCTTTTCCGCGTCCTCAGGCAGAAATAAGTCGGAGTCAAATTTTCCCACAACCTGGCTGGCATCGAACCCCAAAGCTGGATTGTAAATCCAGGTGTAGCGCAATTCAGTGTCTTGATTAAACACAATGATGGGTGAATTTTTCAGCGCAATCCGAAACCGCTCTTCACTGTAGCGCAGCGCCTCCTCTGTCTGTACGCGGTGCGTAATGTCGCGAAAATACACAGATATCCCATCAGGGGAAGGATAGACGCGGACTTCAAACCAAATATTCAGGGTGGGATAGAATTCCTCAAAGGAAACCGACTTTTGCTCGGCTGCTGCTTGGCGATACGCTTTCTCAAACGGCGTCCCTATAACTTCTGGAAACTCCTCCCAGAGATTCTTGCCCTGCAGTTCTGACACGGGGCGCTGCAAGATGGCCTCTAACAGGGAGTTGAAGTGGGTAAAGTTCCACTGCCGGTCGAGCGCGAAAAAACCCTCAGTTATGCTTTCTAATATATTGTTCAACTTGCGGTTAGCTTCTTGCAAAGCCTGTTCCGCTTGCTGGCGCTCTGCAATTTGCCTGTGCAATTGCTCAACCGTTCTGGCTAATTCCGCCGTTCTCTCGCGCACCCGCATTTCTAGCTGTTCGTTCAGCTTTTCCCGGGCGGCTTCCGCTCTCTGGCGCTCTTTGAGTTCCGTTTGAACTTGCTGCAAGGCTCTGGCTAGCTGAATTGCAATGGCAATTTGCACGCTCAGTTTCTCTAATAAGTCCAGTTCTTCCTGATGCCACTGCCTGGGATGAGCGCATTGGTGAGCGACTAACAAGCCCCACAACTCCTCGTTAATGAGAATCGGTACAGCGAGAATTGCTTTCACATACAAGAGCTCTAATAAATTTAAGTTGCAAGGCGTTAACCCGGCTTGATAGATATCCGCCGTCACTTGCCTGCGCCCTTGCAAATAATCACACCCTTTAGTCTCCAGAAAGTAGGTATCTCGAATTTTAGCTCCCAACACGGATGGGAATCCCGCCACGGATTCGGCCATAATTGTGCCGGTCCAGTCTGGCTCGAACTGATAGACTAAAACCCGGTCGCAATTGAGCAATTGCCGCACTTCTCGCACGGTGCTGTCAAAAATATCTTGCAGGTTGAGGGATTGGCGAATGCGCAGGGCGGTTGCGTTCAAGAGCCGCTCTCGATCCGCCTGCTTTTGCAGTTCAGCAGTGCGCAACTGGACGAGCTTTTCTACTTCGGCGTTGCGGCTTTGCAACAGTTCGATGTTTTCGACTTCTAGCTTCCCAACTTGTTGCTGCAATATCTCGACGCTGCGATACATTTCCACCGGCTCTAACAGTCGCAGCCAGCCGGTTTGGCTGAGAATCCCCAGCAGTTCCCCGCTTGCGCCCGTTACTGCCAATTGCCTGACGTGCCGGCGCTGCATTTCTTGCTGCGCCACCCACAGGCTATCACTGGGGCTGAAACACAAAACAAGCTGGCTCATCACACCGGCAGCTGTCGTCCTAGCCATGTCCAATTCTAACGCCAAACACCTGACAATTTCTCTCTCCGTGACAATCCCACCGCAGGACAGGCGTCTCGCCTGTCCTTCCCCAAGCGTCCCACCGGCATTGTGCTGATATATTACCACAAAACTGACATCACGCTCTGCCATCAACTGCGCTAAACTCAATACCGAGGCATCCGCAGGAGCGCAAGAGACAGAGGTGTCCATCACCTCTTCCACGGTTCGCAGTTTAAGCAGATTAGCCGGTGGCAGCGCAGAACCCAGACTGGAGGGATCAATCGCCCCTACCAAATTCCCCAAACTATCCACAACCGGCAAACAGCAAATTTGCTGTTGCTCCAACAGGGAGATAACCGCAAACACATCCCGAAATTCCTCCTGTTGGAGGATGTGCGCCGGCTCGCTCATCACTTCAGCTATCGCCAATCCAGCGATATTTTTCCCCACCGCCGCTAAGCGAACCGCGTCTCGCGCTGCGAACACCCCGATTGGCTTTAACCCTTCTGTCACCAGCACACAGTTACTCAAAGGCTGAGTGTCTGGCGTGGGATTAAAAGATAAATCCCCATCGCCCCAAACTCCGCTCATGCGAGCCAGAACTTCCGCCACTGGGGTTGCCGGTGCGACGGTTAAAGGATGGCGATCTGTGATGTCAGATAGAGGGGGAAAGCAGACTGGCAATGAGCCAAATTGTCTGTTCAGCCTCGGTGGTGATGATTCCATATTCAGGAAATAACCCGAGCGAGTTAGTGTTAAGTTGGGAGAGGAACAACCCCTCAGTTGAGGCGGTCTGGACTGCCATTTTAATGTGCCATCTTTTTTGGCTAGCTGTTATTGGATTTAACAACCAAACAAGACAGTTGGAAAGGCGGATTCGAGGGCGTAAAGTCTCCCTTGGACTTTTGTTTCCCTTGCCTTGCGGGTTCCCTTGCGGGAAGCCGCCCTTGGGCTGCTACAATCGCCAGTGGATATTCACATGCATCGGGACGATCCCAGGAGCTGTCCCTTACCAGCAGCTCCTGTGCGAGACGCCAGGAAGTTGCTGTTTTTCACAGCGGTCAGTCTGACGCGCTTGAAGCGTGTCCGGCATCCGCCCCGCTGGCTGCGTCCCAAACTTACGCCGTCTAAATTGTTGTGTTTACTATTTTAATATACAGCAAAATCAATTTCATTCACCCATCACGAGCGCGGCACTCGTGCGCCACACCCGCCTCCGGAGTCAGCGACAAGTTGAACGGAGAACTGCCCCTCCTGGACATGGTTATCCGCTGACAACTTTTGCATGGCAATCAACTGGCAGCCACAGAACATCACCCGCACCCTTGTGTAAAGATTTATTAAAAATCGGGCAAATAGGTCGATATAGACTATTATATTAAAAAATTATAAAAAACAAGAACGGATTTTTTTCTCGCTCACAGACTTCTTATGGGAGATGGAGCCGGAGAGGGTGGGGGTGCCGGTGGCGCTTTGGCAGTCATCACCGGCGCAATTGCCTGTTTCTCGTTCCCAGCGAGAGCTGGGAACGAGGAAAGAACGAGGGAAGAGGGCGAGAAAAGTTCTCCCCCCGC
>CAZJNL010000451.1:0-4979 GCA_964546515.1 uncultured Oscillatoria sp. | reverse complement strand
AGGCTAACCGTCCCAGGCCATTACTGGCCTTTTAGGTTAAACGAATCGCACTATCTGCCGCAATTGTTCCCGTGAGAGACTTGAAAGCAGTTAAGATATTGACAGCACTTCCCGGTGGCTTGAGTGCAGCAAGCTTCGGCTCGCTCGCTCGTGCCGGCCATGCTTGTTAGCTTGCCGAATGCTGGTATTCGCATGCCAAAGCGCTCACCGACTTTTCCAGCTTGCCGGTTAGCAGCTTAGGACACTTGCTGGGTGCCAGTTACCAGTCCCCAGAGCCACCAGCAAAACCCAAAAGGTTTTCCGATTCCCAGCCAAACGGCAACCAAAAACCGGAATAACTGTCAACCAATAACGGAGGGTGGCGATTGCCCTCACCGCACATGCGTCTAGCTTGCGCGGAAGTTCCCTCGCCGCATTCGCACGATGACTCGAGTCTCCTCCCAAAGCCCCAATACAGCGCTCCGCCCCGTCCAGTACCGGGATCTGGAAGTGATAGAAAAACACTTCCCAGAAGCGTTTGAGACAAAAGCGCACAGTCGCTCGACAGAGACTTGCGGGCACTTGCCACAAGTGCGCCGCTGGTATTGGCTGATAAAGCTGCTCAGCTTGTTTCCCAACCCTTACCAGCACCTGTTCAGCACCCACGTCGCAGAGCAGGACGGCAAGATTAGGGGAGCGATCCAGATATCCCCATTTAACCGCACGCGCAGCACTTGGCGGGTGGAGCGAGTGGCGGTAGATCCAGCCGCCTCAAGCCAGGGAATAGGCTCCCTGCTGCTGCGCCATTGCTTAGAAGTGATCTGGGAGGCTCGCACTTGGCTGCTGGAAGTCAATGTGAATGATAAAACTGCCCTAGCCCTGTACCGGCAAAATGGGTTTCAGCCCTTGGCGCAGATGACCTACTGGGATATCCCCCCCAAGCTGTTGCATTCCTTGGCAGAGCGGGATCCCGATTTGCCCAACCTGCAGCCGGTCAGCAATGCCGACGCCTTTGTGCTCTGCCAGCTGGACTCTGCAGCCATGCCGCCGCTACTTCGCCAGGTGTTCGACCGGCACATTCAGGACTTTCAAACCAGTCTCCTTAGCGCCTTAATCGAAGGCTTCAAGCAGGGCTTCACCGGCACCGAAGCCGTCAGCGGCTACGTCTTTGAACCCCAGCGCAAAGCCGCCATTGCCTATTTTCAACTGCAGCTGTGCAAGAACGGCTCAAACCCTCACACCGCCGAACTAACCGTCCACCCAGCTTACACCTGGCTTTACCCAGAGCTGCTGTCGCAGATGGCCAGAATAGCCGGCGATTTCCCGCCCCAGTCGTTGCAGCTGGCTTCTGCGGACTACCAGCCAGAGCGAGAAGAGTATTTCGAGCAAATCGGAGCCTCCAGGATTTCCCACACCCTGCTGATGTCTCGTTCCGTCTGGCACAAACTGCGGGAGTCGAGGCTAGCCCCACTAGAAGCCCTGCAGCTGTCCGAGGTGCTGCAAGGCTTCCAGCCCGTTCGCAAACCAGTACCGAGCCGCGTCTCCTGGAGCAAGCCACTGCACAGTCAGTCTCAGGCAGAAACAAAGCACAGTGCCGGCACCCCGGGCAACTGCTGCGCAGTCAGCCCTCAGGCAGAAAGCCCTCAGCACTTTCAAGGGCCTGACTCCAAACTGCCGGAAACCTCAGCCCCAGACTCCCACCCATATTGCCACTGATGGAGTTTTGGCTGTCGAACTCACAAGTAGCGGCACAAAATTCCAGGTAAAATTTAGAACCCCACCCCCCACCCCCCTCCCCGTCAACGGGGAGGGGGAGTATTCTTCCCCTCAAAAGCCGGGGGAAAGCTGGGAGAATAGGGGGAGTGGGGATAAGGGGTGGGGGTGGGTTTGGGGGTTAAGTTTATTTACCTACTGTGCTTGAGGTGAAACTGTGCGGAGAATTTCAGCCCTGGGATTGGATGTGGGGAGCAAGCGCATCGGGGTGGCCGGCTGCGATGGCACCGGCTTGATCGCCACCTGCTTGGGCACCATCGAGCGCACCTCGTTTGAGCGGACTGTGGCTGAGCTGCGAAAACTGGCGGAAGCTCGACAAGTGCAAGTCCTAGTGGTCGGTTTGCCCTATTCTATGAATGGCACCTTGGGTTCCCAGGCAAAAGCGGTGCGGAAATTTGCCACAGCGCTGGCCAATGCCCTGCAGCTGCCGGTGGAATATGTCGATGAGCGCCTGACTTCCTTTCAAGCCGAACAGCTGCTGCAAGAAAAAAATATCTCCCCCTCCCGCAACAAGAGCCTGATTGACCGCTTTGCAGCAGCGCTGATTTTGCAGCAGTGGCTCGACAAAGAAAGGCAAGCTCGCTTGCAAGGCGATCGGCTGTGATATTCTGGTGAGGGCGTAGCCGTGCCGCGCGACATAAAGTCCTTGCGACCTTAACGAGCGCCAACGCCTGTCTGCATTGCCGAATTTGAGTTGCTCCAGCGCTCCTGGAAACTGCCCCTGACTTGTACTCCTACCGCTATGTTTTCATCCAAATCCCCTAAAGAGAATGGGCGTCCCCCCGCAGAAACCGTCACCCTGACAGATGATGAATCCGGGCGCTCTCTCCTCTGTTCCATCGAGCATTCTTTGGAGTTAGAGGGTCAGGAATACGTTTTACTGCTGCCGGTTGACTCGCCAGTGGAAATATTTGCTTGGCAGGGTGAAGGGGAGGACGAGGAAGCCATCCCCGTTGAAGATGAGGCCGAAATTGACCAGATATTCTCCACTGCCAAAGCGGTTCTCGAAGAGCAGAACCTCACCCTCAAGCGCACAGCCATCTCCCTCACGGTAGAAGGGGAATTGCCGGAATTGACCGAAGAAGATTTCGAGGAAGATGAAAACGCAGGCGAGGAGGATTACGAGGAGCTTCAGTGGCTGGTGAGCTTCTACCAAGAAGAGCAGGAGTACGCCATTTACACGCCTCTCGAGCCTTTCTTCATCTTGGCTCGTCTGAATCCATCGGGACAGCCTGAATTGCTGTCGCCCGAAGAGTTCAAAAAGTTAGAGCCAATGCTGCCTACCCTAGAGGGAATGATCTCAGACCGGCTCTTCGATGAACTTGAGTAGTCAAGGGATTTTAGATTTTAGATTGTCAATTTGAGATTGTCCCTGTCCCATGAAATCTCAAATTTTCAATCTAAAATTTAAATGGTTGTTTAGGTCACTGAACATGAAAGTTGTCCAACGCATTGCCATGTGGTCCGTGCTAATCCTAGCGGCAGGTTTGGGAATTGGCGCTTGGCAGGCAAAGCTCTGGTGGTCGCAGGCCAGTGCGCCCGTGGTTAATGCCCCCTCAGGGTCGTCTGGCGCACAGGCACAGGCTGTTCCCTTCCGCATCGAGCCGGGAACGCCGGCCCTGCTGATTGGCCAAAAGCTGGAATCGGCGGGCCTGATTCGCTCGGAGATGGCTTGGCGGCTGTGGACCCGCTGGCTGCTGCTGCAAAACAGCAGCACTGAGTTTAAAGCCGGCACTTACAAGCTGTCGCCGGCTCAGTCGCTACAGGAAATCGCCACCCAAATTTTGACCAACAAGGTGGTGACGGTGAGCTTCACGATTCCCGAAGGGTGGTCGCTCAAGCAGATGGCTGCTTACTTTGAGTCGGAAGGGTTTTTCCCCGCCGCTGACTTTCTCGAAGCGACCAAACAGATACCTAAAGACCAGTACCCGTGGCTGCCCGATGGCTTGCCCCACCTGGAAGGCTTTTTATACCCCGACACCTACGAGCTGATCGGGGATGACATCACCCCTTCTGCCGTCATCAGGCAAATGCTCAACCGATTCCAGGAACTGGCGCTCCCGATTTATCAAAACAGCCCGAAAAAGAGCGAACTCAACCTCCGCGACTGGGTGACCCTCTCTAGCATTGTGGAAAAAGAGGCTGTCAAACGCGAAGAGGCCCCGGTGATTGCAGGAGTATTTACCCGGAGATTGGAGTTGGGAATGACCCTCGGTTCTGACCCCACGGTTGAATACGGCTTAGGAGTGACCCAGACTCCGGATAAACCATTAACTTACGCTCAGGTAGAGACGCCTTCTCCCTACAACACCTATCTCAATCCGGGCTTGCCGCCGACGCCCATAGCCAGTCCTGGACTGGGCAGTTTAAAAGCAACCCTTTCTCCGGAGAAAACAGAATACCTTTATTTCGTGGCGCGGTATGATGGCACTCACGTCTTCAGCCGCACCCTAGGTGAACACGAAGCGGCTCAAGCGCGAATTCGGGATGAGCAGAACGCTCAAAGAAACTAAAATTAGAAATTAGCAACTGTAAATGAGCAATTTGGGATGACTTGGGGCAAACTCTTACAGCCTGACTTAGTTCTGGAAGGCTCAATTCTGAGTCTGACACCGGCCATTTTGCAGGAATATCAGCTCAAGGGGCTGGTGCTGGACGTGGATGAAACCTTGGTGCCGCTTCGGGCGAGCGAGGCGTCTGCAGAACTGCTCGAGTGGGTCGAGCAAATCAGACCGCTGGCGGCGCTGTGGTTGGTGAGCAATAACCTCAGCCTTCCTCGGATTAGCGGCATCGCCGAGTCTTTGAACCTGCCCTATATCCTGGGAGCGGCCAAACCTTCCAGGCGGAAATTAAGGCAGGCTGTACACGCCATGAACCTGCCGGTGGAGCGAGTGGCGATGGTGGGCGACCGGCTGTTCACCGACGTCCTCGCCGGCAACCGCCTCGGCATGTTCACCATTCTAGTAGAGCCGGTCGTCCATGCCGGTGTGGCGGTGCGGCGCTATGGGTGGCGCTCCTTTGAAGTTTGGCTTTCTCAAGCCCTGGGTGCCACCCTCACCCCCCCCAAGCAATAAAACTTTACATTACATTCAGGGCACAAGGCATAGGGCATTGGTAATTCTCGCTCAGCTGCGCCTGCCAAAGGGACATCGGGCGTCATAGAATCTGGTAAGATATCGATGGGGCGGGGAGGTAATCTGTAGGAATCCCTATCAGGGATTGAAATA
>CAZJNL010000450.1:0-4981 GCA_964546515.1 uncultured Oscillatoria sp. | reverse complement strand
CTCCATCTAAACTATCGTTGCCATCGCCACCATCCAAGGTGTCGTTTCCCGCTAATCCACTAAGGGTGTCGTTGCCGGCTAATCCATAGATGACATCTGCATTGGCAGTTCCAGTTAAGTTATCATTGCCAGCAGTACCATTAATAGGAGCGGTTCCCTGAGTTTTGAAATTCCAGATGGTGTTTCCGGTAACACCCGCGAAGTTGTTGCCAGCCAGATCCTTAATCGCACCATTGGCAATTTCAACGTAGTAATCTGTGCCTTGCGCCAAATCTGCCGTGGGGTTAATCGTGAGTTGACTCCCACTGACGGTGACATTACTACCAGTGACAGCGATGGTTTCCACCACTGAGTTGTCAGACAGTTTCTTGAGCACGATATTGCCGGTGCCTTTTTGGATGGCTTCGCTGAAGTTGACGACTAGGTTAGCGCCTACTGCAACCCCTGTGGCATTATCGGTGGGGGTGAAACTGCTGGCTGTGGGTGCGGTTGTGTCTGAAGCGGGGGCGGTGGTGTTTTTGTACAGTTTGCAGATGTCGCTGCCTGAATCTATGCGACCCGTCAACAGGAAGTCCTGTGTGCCGTCTCCGTTGTAGTCCGCCCAGGCGACGGAACCGGCAACAACACCAGGAAGGGAAATACTGGTATCTTCAGCAAAACCACTGCCCGTGTTTTTGTACAGTTTGGAGATGTAGCTGCCTGAATTTGGAGTAACCCGTCAACAGGAAGTCCTGTTTGCCGTCTCCGGTGTAGTCTGCCCATAAACCTTACAAAGAGCTTATAAGGTTTACCTTTATGGATTTTTGGCCATATTCATGAGGTTCTCAAGTGTGTATTTCTGTAAATCTTGTTGACGTATTTTACTTTCTTCTACTACCTCGGCGAAATACTTTTTCCGCTCCTCAGTCAACGCTACGACTTTTGCTTGAAGCGCAATAGTATCTTGATAGTGAGGAGAAGAGGGATTCAGAGCTTCAAAGGTTTTCTTCGTTGCAGCCATTACCGCATGTCCAAGCAATCCACCAGTGCCTCCTGCAAGTGCCACTCCACCCACACCCACAATCCCTGTTGCAGCAACACGGAGAGTTTGTCTCGCGTAGAAAGATAATCCTTGCCAGAAGTTTTCTCCTTGTTTCTCCGAAACAGTATTTTGAACCTCAATCAAGTTCTTCTTATTCTCCTCAATTAACTTCTCATAGTTCTTGCTGAAGAATTTGGGAGAAAACAACAATAGCCCTAAGTACGGATATTTCTGGGTACATTCGTAAACCTGGATCAAGGCATTACGTTTCTCGCCCCTTAGATTGAAGTAATGAAAGTTCCCAAAATAACCTAGCCCTATAAGAACTATGTTAGGAACTTTCTCCGATGTTCCTTCAGTGGTTCCCTCTGGGTTCAAATTGACTAGCTTGTTAAATTCTGCTCTTGAGAGGCGAAACTCATCGTTGCGTACCGCCTCTGTTTCAGAGTTCATTCCATCAACCAGATGACGCAATCCTGATCGAGCACCTACAAGAACACACTCGTCAAGCTGTTGACCTAGCTCTCTTACTCGTTTTTTTATTTCCTCGAGTTCCTCAAGAATACGTTCCTGATTTTCTGAACTTTGTCGCTCTGAATTGTTTAATTGATCGACAACAACAAGCACCCAACTCATGTCTATCATTGCAACTACCTCCTCATAGATAGGAACTATAGATAGCGACATTCCCACGAGCCACGACTCAATCCCCAGAGTTATCCTAACCCAAGAACAGGAAGGTGGCCTTGTGGTGCTTTCTCCATAAATGCCATTTCCTATCCCTTGCCAATCCCACGAACTTCTATTTCTTGGTCAGTTTCACCATTTTACAGGGAATATTCCCTCTCAAAGCTGCGGCTGTGGAGCGGGCATCAGAAGCCCGCATACAGGACGAGGGCATCAGAAGCCCGCATACTGGGGGGCTTCTGTTACCCGCATACAGGATGGGCATCAGAAGCCTGCACGCATACAGGATGAGGGCAAAAGCAGTTCCGGGGGATTGTCCGTTTCTACACCTCATATTTTCAGTCTAACAGCATACCCACCCTATGGTTTGTGATTTTCCTCAAAATTATGTGTTAATTTCATCACAATTATGTGTGATTTGCATCACCAATAAAAATTTATGGCATGGCCCGTTGCCAAGCGCGGAGCATAAATTCCTCTCTTTTCTCCCCCTCCCAGCTCGCGGGGAGGGGGTTAGGGAGTGGGGTGCAGCAAAGCAAACCCTCCTGAAGCAGGCTTGACCGGCACGCCGCCTTCACTAACACCTAAAATCCCAAATCTAAAATCAATCCCAGAGCACCGGCAGCAATTGCCACCCTAAACAATAGCAATCTTTGATAAAGTTGAAATTACTCCGCCCAACCCACACATCCCATTCCCACAGCCAACCAAAAACCTCCTATGGCCATTCTGCGACTCGAAGACGGCACCACTCACACCAACCTGACAGACATTGAGCGCCAACTCGCTTCCCTGAACATCCAGCTGAGCCGGTGGCCCGTCGGAGACGACCCCCAAACCCGCGCCCTACTCGCCAAAGACACCCTCACCGACACCGAAAAAGAGCAACTCCTGCAATCCCTCGACCGCTACTTTGACGAACTCAAGCGCACCAGCGGCTACCAGTCTCGCGACATCATCGCCCTGCACCCAGAAGTGCCCAATCTCCACACCCTGCTTTCCAAATTCAACCGCTGCCACACCCACGCCGATGACGAAGTGCGCTACATCATTGCCGGTGAAGGCGTATTCGGCTTTGTCCGCCCCGACGGCACCCAAGTCGAACTCACAGTCCAGCCCGAAGAATACATCAACGTCCCCGCCGGCACAGAACACTGGTTCCACCTCACAGAAACCCGCCGCATCAAAGCCGTGCGCTACTTCACCGGCACCGAAGGCTGGGTGCCCGAATACACCGACACCCCCATCCGCTTGAGCCCCCTAGCCACCGTCTAAATTTCCTCTTTTCCAGAGGTGGGGTGCGTTCCGCCTCACCCCTGTATTCCCTAGAAATGAGCCCCTAGAAAGGAACGCACCCTACAGCCTTTTCTTTCCTTGGCGAACAGGCGCGTCTTGGCGGTTCATAAAAAAAAATCCCCAATCCCCCATCCCCCATGCCCATCGAAGTTGACTACCGCTTCCCACCAGGCGTAGATGCCGCCAAGCAAGCCAAAATAATTGCCGTCGGGCAAACCGCCGGCACCTGGGACGCCCGCTTTGCCCACCGCGCCGAGTCCCTGCGCTCCCATCTCGCCGAAGTCGTCTCCACCGGCACCGAACCCACCGGCTGCAGTCTGGCCACTGTCCGCTTCCCAGAAACCAACGTCGAAAACGACATCCCCACCCTGCTAACCATGATTTTCGGCAAATACTCAATGGCAGGGGCGGCAAAAGTAGTGGCAGTCCGCCTTCCCGAAACCTATGGCCAGCCTCCCAAATTCGGCATCTCCGGCATCCGCCAGCGCCTCGGCGTCCCCGACCGGCCCCCGATCATGGCCATTTTCAAACCCGCCCTCGGACTCTCAGCCGACGACCACGCCGCCATCCTCAAAGAAGTTGCCTTTGCAGGGCTAGATATTATAAAGGATGACGAAATAATTGTCAACCGCGCCCTAGCTCCCACCCTGGAACGCCTGCACGCCTGCCTTTCAGTTCTGGATCGCGTCAAGCAGGAGACGGGGGGCACAGTGCTGTATGCTGTCAACATCACCGGCAGAGCCCCCCTGGAAATGGCCAGACGCCTGGTGCGGGAGGGAGCCAACGCCCTGCTGCTCAACGCTCTCTCCTATGGGTTCTCAGTGCTGGAACAGCTAGCAGCAGATCCAGAAATTAATGTGCCGGTGTTCGCCCACCCCGCCCTTGCCGGCGCGTTGTGCGGCGCACCCGAACACGGCATGGCATACTCGGTGGTGCTGGGAACTCTCATGGCACATGCCGGTGCGGACGCAGTGCTGTATCCGGCGCACTACGGCAGTCTGCCCTTTGACCCACAAGAGGAAGCCCAGATTAGAGATATCCTGCGCCAGGGCAACGTTTTTCCCGTGCCCTCAGCCGGCATCCATCCCGGAGTCGTGCCCAGAGCGCTGGCGGATTATGGCCAGGAAGTCATCCTCAATGCCGGCACCGGCATCATGGATCACCCCGATGGCCCAGCAGCCGGGGTGCAAGCGTTTTTTGAAGCGCTGAAACTGGCGGCACCGGGGGAAGCGTTTAATTTAGAAAAGGTGCCGGTGGGAGCGCTGCGCACTGCTTTGGAAAAATGGGGAATACAGTGAAACGAGTAGTATTCTGCGATTTCGACGGCACCATTACCGCAGAAGAGACATTTGCCGGCATGCTCAAGGAATTCGCCCCAGAGCTTTCCGCGCAGCTCATGCCGGAGATGTACGCCTTGCGGATGACGCTGCGGGAAGGCGTGCGCCGGTTGCTGGAATCTATCCCCTCGGCGCGGTATGAGGAAATTCTCGACTACGCCCGCCCAAAGGCCATGCGCCCCGGACTCGAAGAACTGCTGGACTTTCTCGACGCCCAGGGAGTGCCGTTTGTAGTCGTTTCCGGCGGGTTGCGGGGGATGGTAGAGACGGTACTGGGCGAGCTAACGAAGCGAGTCCATGCCATCTACGCGGTAGATGTGGGCACCAGCGGCGAATATCTGCGCGTCCACTCTGAGTTTGAGGGCGGCACGGAATTGGTGTCCAAAGTGCGGGTGATGGAATTGTATCCAGCAGATGAGGCGGTGGCGATTGGGGATTCCATAACCGACTTGAATATGGCCATGCAAGCGCCGGTGGTGTTTGCCCGCGACCGGCTCACCAAGTACCTGGACGACCGGCAAAAGCCTTTCATACCTTGGAATAATTTTTTTGACGTGCGAGAGATCCTGTCGCAGCGCTGGATATGATAACTCAAGTTGCTACCTACAAGCCCAAGTATATAGATCCCCCCTTGCCCCCC
>CAZJNL010000449.1:0-5012 GCA_964546515.1 uncultured Oscillatoria sp. | reverse complement strand
GGTTGCAGCAGGGGGCGCAAGTCAGTCTGAGCGCTGAACACCCAGCCTATGATAGTGGCTGTCGCCAGGGAAAATACAACCCGCAGCACCACGATCTCCGGCTGGTCCCGAAACGCAGTCCAGGTTGACCAAATCACTATTGGGTTGATCGTCGGCGCAGCCAGTAAAAACCCAACCGCCACCGATGCCGGCACCCCCTGCATCAGCAACCGCCGCGCCACCGGCACGTTACCGCACTCGCACACCGGAAACAAAACGCCCACCAAACTGCCGACTAAAGCCCCCAGCAGCGGGTTGCGGGGCAGCTTTTGGATCAGGAAGCCTTCATCGACAAACAGCAGCAGCAAACCTGAAAACAAAACGCCCAGCAGCAGGAAGGGGATCGCTTCCACTAACAAACTTAAGAAGATCGTAAAAGCCTGGTTGAGTTGATTCATGCGGGTTGGAGTCAGGAGCGTTACTTACTGTTGATGCTCTGTCTAGCCATTTGCCATACAGCGGTTTTCACTTGAGGAGTGCGGTTCGTAAGCGTTGCGGGACCCTATCGCGTCCTTCCCCCCAACCCCCCTTAAAAAGGGGGGCTAACTTCTTCTCCCCCCCTTTTTAAGGGGGGGTAAGGGGGGGATCAACATCTGTACCTCACTCATTTGCAATCTGCTCTAACAGCAGCTTACAGAAAAATCCGCGCCAAATCCCACCCCCTCAGGGAGCGAGCGGATTGTGCGCCGCAAGTCAGCACCGGTACGGCACGGAACGGTGCGGCGGGGGATCTCTGTCCTGTGGCGCAGTCGCCTCCCGCACGTCCCGCCGGCCATCAAAAGCCGGTGTCCCCCCTCCGCCGAATCGAGAGGCAGAGCCGGTTCAGGGGAGAGGCAGCTTTTGAACGCCCCCCGGCGCTCTCCATTTGCTGTAGAACTCGCCCGGAGCCTCCCTAAATTTACTGAAACCGTCTGCAGTTGCCTGCGCCACTCCTAGTATTATTTCTTACTGAACAGAACCCCACACCGCCAGACCCCACACACACCGTTACATGTGCGAGGACTGCTGTAAATTCTTTTCTTAGGCAACTGTCAGTAAAGCGTATTTAATCACCTGTCAGAGAGTAATTTGGGTTAAGGAAAGGTTAAAGTTATCTTAAAAATATATGGGGAGTAAAAATATTAAATTAACATTAAATTTGGGAGCAAAAGCATTAGCTATCTCGACGGTTAACACTTCTTTAAAAAAGAAATTAAAAGAGTTGTGTTAGCATGTTAGGAGGATAGGTTCCCTACCTATTTGGCAACAAAAACCGACTGAGGGCCAGAAATTATGGCTCTCCCTCTCCAACCGCTGCTCAAAGCGATCTTTTCCGCAGGCGCTTCGGGCTTTCCCGCTGGCGGGATAAGCTTGTTTGCGCACAAGCTCGCTGGCAATAGCGTTGGAACTCGCAGACTCTCTGCTGCGAGATCTGCCTAATATTTTTTCTGGCATTGGGACGCTCCCTAGAAGATAGCCGGTGCGCTTTTCGAGTAGAATAACGTAAACTTACGTTACTGTTTATGGTATGCAGTCTAGTATTCAAACCCCCTTACTGTTTATGTTAAGTGGCCCCCGCTCCGATTTAACAGCTCCACCTGTCTTAGTGGGCTGTCCTCAAAACCTCCATTTAGAGTCGAAGCTTCAAGAATTGCCCCTTTTCGAGTGTCAGGTTGAATCTTATCATCCGGGCAGGGAAGTCGCTCGCAGGTTTCAAGAAAATCCCCTGCTGTGTGGCGTGATTCTCACGGAACAGGGGGAATTTGCCGGCATGATTTCCCGGCGGCGCTTTTTGGAACACCTCAGCCGCCCCTACGGGCTGGAACTGTTTTTGCAAAGACCTCTGACCTCCCTGTATCGCTTTGCCCAGGCTGAGATTTTGATTTTCCCCAAGGAAACTTTAATCGTCGAGGCGGCGCGGCAATCTTTGCACCGGCCCGCTGAGTTACTCTACGAGCCGCTTGTCGTTAAAATGGCACCTTGCGATTACAGATTATTGGACGCACACCAATTACTGGTGGCTCAGTCACAGATTCACCAACTGGCCACAACATTGCTCAAAGACCTCTACCAGCAGCTGGAGGCAGCAAACCAAGAACTGAAGCGCCTAGCCACCTCAGATGGCCTCACCGAAGTGGCCAACCGGCGCAAGTTCGATCAATACCTCGAGCAAGAGTGGCGGCAGCTGAGGCGCGAGGGAGAACCGCTGTCCCTAGTTCTGTGCGATGTGGACTTTTTCAAGCGCTACAACGACACTTACGGTCATATTGCCGGTGACGAGTGTTTGCGGCGGGTTGCCTGTGCTATCAGCTCCGCCGTCAAGCGTCCAGCCGATTTAGTCGCCCGCTACGGGGGCGAAGAATTTGCCGCGATTCTGCCCAACACCGACGCTCACGGTGGCCTTTATGTGGCCGAAGCCATCTGTTCGGCAGTCCGAGCGCTGCAACTGCCTCACCCCAAATCAACCGCAGCCGGCACCGTCACAGTCAGTTTGGGCGTCTCCTGCACGATTCCCGACTGCGACACCTCACCGGCTCAGCTGATTGCGGCAGCCGATCTGGCCCTGTATCAGGCCAAGCGAGACGGGCGCGATTGCCTGCGCTACGCCGACGCGATAGCACCTTCCTCCAGCTCTCTCCTGCAACCTACTGCAGAGTGGCAGCTGTGGGACAGTGCCCCCACTTCTTAAGCGTGCGAGCAGGCAGCCCCATGTATGCCCGATGCAGCCGGTACTACACCATCGGGGAGCAGAGGAATGATACCTTTTGACTTGACGGCTCGCCCCCAAAAACCCCCCTCTCCAATCGGACAATGGTATATAAAACTTCCTCATGGTTAATGGGAGGTTAAGTTCCAGTTAGGTGGGCGTTAAATAGTAAAAAAGTCTCAAAATTTTAAATCTCTATTTAAAGGGAATAATAAAATGTCCTCGCAAACAGGGCGAAACAAAAGTCAAGGAGTTACCAGTCATGTTAGCAATGAATAAAGTTTCTGGCGAGCTATCAGTCATGGGGGGGAGTCTCAATGTTGGCTCTCTAGATTTACGCTTGGAGTCAACGCTCCAAGAGCTGACGCTGCACGACTTTCAGGTTGAATCGGAGCATCTGGGGAAAGAACTGGCTAAGGCTTTTACAGAAAATCCGCTGCTGCCGGGAGTTATCTTGATGGAACAGGGTAAGTTAGCCGGCATGATTTCCCGGCGGCGATTTTTGGAACATCTCAGCCGCCCTTACGGAGTGGAACTGTTTACGAGGAGACCGATTAAAACTTTATATCGCTTCGCCGAAATCGATATTTTGGTCTTCCCCGCTCACACCTTAATTGTAATGGCCGCTCGCCGGTCTTTGCAGCGAGAGCCGGAATCGCTCTACGAACCCATCGTGGTAGAGTTTGAAAATCAGGTTTACAAACTCTTGGACGTCCATCAATTGCTGGTGGCTCAGTCCCACATTCACGAACTGACCTCTCGGTTGCTGAACGAGCAAACCAAAGCCCAGATGATTCAAACGGAAAAAATGGCCAGCTTGGGGCGGATGGTGGCTGGGGTGGCTCACGAGATCAGGAATCCAGTCAACTGTATTGGGGGCAATATGGGATTTCTGTCAAACTACTGTCAAGACCTGATTGAACTCCTGTCAGTTTACCAAGAAGAAGTGGCGGATGAATCTCCGAGAATTGCTGAAATAAAAGAAGAAATTGACTTGGAATATTTGCGGGATGATTTGCCAAAAGTGGTGGGAAGTATCAAGATGAGCGCGGAGCGATTAACCCAGATCGTCGGCAGCCTGCAAAACTTCTCCCACATGGATGAGACAAATCGCAAGCCCGCTGACCTCCATGAATGTATTAACAGCACCCTGTTGATTCTGCGCAACCGGCTCAAATACAGCATTGAAGTGGTGAAAAACTATGGGGAACTGCCGCCGGTGAGGTGCTATTCCGGGCAGCTGAGCCAGGTGTTTATGAACCTGATCAGCAATGCGATTGACGCCTTGATGGAAAAAGCAGAGTCGCAACCGGCAGGCTCGACTTGGAAAGCCCGGATTGAGATAACCACGCAAGTGTGTTCCCCACCGGCAGGTGTGACAGCCGGTTCCGATGAGAGCTGGGTGTCCATCCGGATTGCCGATAATGGCCCGGGCATCCCGCCTGAAATTCAGCAGCGCATTTTTGAAATGTTCTTCACCACCAAGCCGGTCGGCAAGGGCACAGGTTTGGGATTGGCCATCAGTCATCAAATCGTCACCGAAAAGCACAGCGGGTTCTTGAATCTGCGCTCGATAACAAACTCGCAACCAGCCACCGGCACCGAGTTTGAAATTCTCCTGCCAATTTCAGCCGGTTGAACCGGCACCGAGTGGCTTTCTCGCTCAAGCGTGCCGGAAAACCCCTGATCTCCGGCAACCCGCAGCAGCCGGCTGTTGCTTCTTTGGAACGAGCGAGGGTGACGGATTAGCGCAGCGAGAATAAATTATCTGAATTCCGCTTGTAGAGTTTTAAATTGTCAGGCGGGCCGCAAAATTTACTGCCGTTTCTGAGCGGGCCGGCACAAATAAATGGAACATCCAGAAACAACATCAAGAAACCAGTATTCTTAAAGATACTGGTTTCAGGCCAGGTTTCAGGCCCGTGACGCTGCCCGCCCGACCGCAACCCTGAACCGACAGCATTTATTAACTAACATATAAGCGGATATAATATTATTGTGCCTTTCGGGCCCCACACACGCCCTGCCCTCCTGCGGGCCGGCGGACAGGCATTCTCGAGCTGTAGGGGGACAATTGTGCCGGCCTCAGGAACCAGAGAAAGGAAATGGTAGGCTTAGTGAGTAGCTGAAGTGTTGCTGATACCCTGTGCCAAAGGAATTTGGTTCTGCCTTGCCGCAGCCGTCTGTATCCGAGGGGAGCAATCAAGACCTCCGTTTGGAGTCAACCCTCCAGGAACTGCCGCTGTACGATTTTCAGGTCGAGTTAAGCTGTCGGGGCGCTGACGTC
>CAZJNL010000448.1:0-5013 GCA_964546515.1 uncultured Oscillatoria sp. | reverse complement strand
TACTTCATTCAATTGAAAACTGCTGTATCAATTAATAATTAGCAATTAGCAATCCCGCTCAGGAACTCCTCAAGCGTTGCAGGAGGTGCTGCGCCCGGGAGGCGATCGCATCCCAGTTGCCGGCTGCCACGAGGGGCTGGGGAAAAAGCTCGCCGGCAAGACCGACTGCGGTGGCACCGGCATCGATAAACTCCCAGGCATTATCGAGAGTGACGCCGCCGGTGGGAATCAGGGGGATGTGGCCGAGGGGGCCTTGCAAGCTTTTGATGTAGCCGGCACCTCCGACAGCTGAGATGGGAAACACCTTAACACCACCGGCACCCGCGTGCCAAGCGGTAACAATTTCCGTGGGAGAAAGGGCACCCGGCACAATCGGCACGCCGACGACAATTGCCGCCTGAATCATAGCAGCGTCAGTGTGGGGAGTAAAGAGGAACTGGGCACCGGCTGCAGTCGCATCTTTTAGCTGCTCTGGAGTGAGCAGCGTGCCGGTGCCAACGGCACACTCAGGCAACTCCTGGCGCAGTTGGGCAATCAGTTGAGCAGCGCCAGAGGTGTTCCAAGTAATCTCAATCAAGCGCATCCCGCCGGCGGCAACTGCCAAAGCCATTTGGCGGGCAAGTTCCATTTCCGGGGCGCGGATCACCGCGAAGGCGCGGTGCTGTTGCAGCAGGGTTAACCAAGAATCATCAGGCATATTTATAAATATACTCCCGCCGGTGTGCGGAATCAAGAGTAGGGTGCATTCCCGACTTTAGTGAGGAGTAGGGTGCGTTCCCGATCCTCGCTCGCTCCATCAGTGAGGTTTAGCTGCGGGAACGCACCCTACAGTGGTGGAGGAGTGGGGTGCGTTCCCGACCTACTATAGCGCAGGTCAAGTATTAAAAATCGGGGGGAAGAAACCGGGTTTCTCTCCCCGTAAATACCGGGATTTGGAGGGATTGCCAAAAGAAACCCGGTTTCTGTCAGAGGTGGGGTGCGTTCCCGACCTTAGTGAGGAGTGGGGTGCGTTCCCGAAATTCGAGCTGATCCATCAGTGAGGTGTAGCTGGGGGAACGCACCCTACTGGTATTTTAAACCCCCCAAATAAACCCCGTTTCTCCCCTGGTGCCGGTCCAAACAATTACTTGACAAACACGCTATTATATCCAGTCCGGTCAATCGCAGGCAATTAATTTTTCCATCCATCTTCCTCATTCTTCTTCCTTCTTGGTGTCCTTGGCGCTCTGCAATGCGGGCGCTCCGCCGCGTCCTGTGGCGGTTCATTATTAATCTTAATCAATCCGACGTAATATTACGCTTGAGTTGACACCAAGGGGTGCGTTCCCGATCCTCGCTCGCTCCATCAGTGAGGTTTAGCTGCGGGAGCGCACCCTGGGGTGGAGGAGTATTTGGGGCAGCCGGTGGGGAGCGAATCCACTAAAATATAGACACACCTCACTGACCCAGGACATAGCCAACCATGGGGGGAGTCCAATTTTTAACCTTCCCGTGATCCATGCCCTATGCCCCATGCCCTGCGCTCCGCGCCTATACTACAGATAAACCATTTCTGATGCTATATATGAGCCTGTGCGTTAACCCCACCTGTCCCAGACCAGACCACCCGGATAACCAGAGCAACCGCTTCTGTCAGAGTTGCGGCTCTAACCTATTGCTGCAAAGGCGCTATGGCGTCCTGCGTCTGCTGAGTGACAAAAGCGGCTTTGGCAAAATCTATGAAGCCCTCGAAGGCGACACGCCCAAAATCCTCAAAGTCCTCAAAGAGGAACTCAACAGCAGCGAAAAAGCAGTAGAACTGTTCCAGCAAGAAGCTCAAGTGTTGGGGGAGCTGAATCATCCGGGCATCCCCAAAGTCGATAGCTACTTCCAGTATCACACCCGGAACGGTCAGCCGCTGCACTGCATTGTCATGGAAAAAATTGAGGGTTGCAACTTAGACGAGTGGCTGCAGCAGCGGGGCAATCAGCCCATCTCGCAAGCGCAAGCCATCGCTTGGTTAAAACAGCTGGCAGAGATTTTGCAGCTGGTACACAGCAAGCAGTATTTCCACCGGGATATTAAGCCATCGAATATTATGCTAGCACACTCTGGGCAGCTGGTGCTGATTGACTTTGGCACAGCCAGAGAAATGACTGTTACCTATCTGGCCAAACGCGGCGCGGGACACCCCATCACCTCAATTGAGTCGCGAGGCTACAGCGCACCGGAACAAATTAACGGTCAAGCTGTGCCGCAATCGGATTTCTTTTCTCTGGGGCGCACATTTGTGTTTTTGCTGACAGGTCGGCAGCCTTTGGCGATGTACGATTCCTACAGTGACGCGCTCAACTGGCAAAGGTTAGCCCCTGAAGTTTCACCCTTGCTGCTGGATTTTATTGATTGGCTAATGGCGCGGGAAGTGCGGGAGCGACCCGCAGATGTCCAGGTGATTTTGCAGCGGTTGCGGGATATTGAAGTCGAACTGGGTGAAACTCTCAATGCGGTGGGCGGGTTCCCGGGAACTCAAACGCTGCCGGTGGCGCAGGAACAGCAAAATCAATTTCCTCTAGCGGTAGTTGCTGGGGTGCTGCTGGCATTTTTGGCCTATCTATACCGGCAGCTGAAAAATGCGACTTCCCCACCGTCAACGAGGACAGCGACAGCGACAAGTTCAGCTTCGCAGTCAAACAAATTTCCCCTGGTTGTGTTTATTTTGGTGATTCTGCCATTACTGGGTCTGGCTATTTTAGCTTTGGCAGGCCCACAAGTTGCCTGCTTCCTTCGCTTGTCGTCTGAGAACTGCGCACCTGCAGTCAGGCGTCCGCCTCGCCCAACTCAGCCCCCACAAAGAAAAGGTAAAGTGGATTTCTTCCCCTATCAAGAAGGCAGGGACAGCAAAGGCAGAACTGCCGAATTTAGCGTCGCCGTTCTGTCGATAGAATATAAGTGGAACTTTGGCAGCTCGTATCAAATTCAATACAACGATAAAGTTATCACGGTTGATGAGTTAAGGGCGAACCTTGAACAAGAAGGCATCCAGAAGATCATGGAAAACCCCTCCGAGATTATTTCTATTGGCACCGCTTCCTGTGAGGGGGAGCGAGTCGGTGAGGAGCGGAGGGCTTTGGAGCGAGCCAAGCAAATACAGCTTTTAGGGAAAAAATTATTTCGCAATGTGCCGAGTGTTAAAGGTTATCGCTTGTTAAATCTGGGTCAATTTACGCGGGGCGACTGCCAGACCGGCGGGGACTTAACCTCATACCAGAGAAGTATTATAATTATAGGCGTTCGGAAGAAATCGGAGGGGGTGGTGCTCGATGAAGCCCTGCGCTCTCGGTTGGAAAACAAACCTTTTGCCGATTTCACTCTGGACGATTACTCGCTGGGAGCGCCAGAGAAGTTTAAAACAATACCCAGCCAGCTGTAGCAATTGTTGCAGCGGGCGGGGTTGACTCGCCCCCACTCGCACTTGAGCGCCGGGGGCGATTTTCTGTTGGGACGAAACTGTTGAGAGCCCTTAAAAAAGGGGGTAGATGAAACCATATGTTTCACAATTCAATCAAATTGCCCTTACAGTTTCATACCCCAATTGTGCGCCTAAAAAAGAGCTTGTCAGTTGTTCGATATGGCGCTCAAAAATATTGATTGCGAGTGCAGTCCACCGTAACCAGCTGACAAAGCTCTCCATCTTTATTCAGGCAAAGTCCGGCCCGGTTGATTTTGTCGCGCCAGATATGTATAACGAACTCACGAATCCTTCCTTTCTTTTGAGAAAGGCGTTTCAGTACTGCTTGATTCGGGCAGAGTATCTGTAGAGTGCAAGTGTCCTCCTCTTCAACGATCCGGTACAGGCAGTCCCGCAAGATGGCGCGAATGCTACTGTCGAAGCAGTTGTGGAACGTGCGTAGCTTTCCCCCCAAGCTTTCGTTCTCGGGGTTCAAACCAAATGGGCCATCATCATCTGAGTGGAAGGGGTGATTCATGGTCGCCGAGTCATTTAGTTTGGATATCTCCAAGATACAGCACCAGCTTGCCAACCCGAGCGCCGCTTCCCGAAAGCCGGCAGCCGGCCGGCGCGGCGGACAGCTCGCGCCACCCGAAAACAAAAAACGCCCAGCAATGGGCGTGTCCATCAGGGTGCATCTATATATTCTCAGTATAGCCCCCGAGGGGTATAACCCATCAATCTTTGCCAAAAATTTACGTTACCGTAAAATCTTTGTAAATCACCCCGTATTCTGGGAACTCACGGCGCGACATATCGTCTGCACTTCCCCTGCGGTATGGATTCTCACGCCATGAGCGTCAGGGGAATTTCTGTCCCCCCCCAATCTAAGTCCACCCCAGCCGGCAGCATCCGGCGGCTCGCTCGCCAGCGCCCTTCAGCCCCGATCCCAGGCCGAAAACAAAAAACGCCCAACCAGTGGGCGTGTCCATCAGGGTGCATCTATTCACACTCTAGCCCGTGAGGGGTGTAACCCGCCACTCCTCTTAATAAAAATTTACATTCAGCCCGGGCATCGCTACCCGGCATCTATAGCAGTTTTCACTTGCGTGGAGCACGGTTAGCTCCCCCCAAGGGGCAGTCTCCGTGTCGGTAGCCGCCCTGCCAGGGGGGTTAACTTCTTCCCCCCTCTGTCCCCTTATAAGGGTAGGTTTTTCGGTTGGAAGTAAAGAACGGCGTTGCATTTGCGCTCTCGAAATATCGGGCGCGGTCGTAAACATACTCACGCAAATGCGAAAGCCCCTACACCAGATCCAATGTAGGGGCGAGATCCAATGTAGGGGCTTTCGCATGAGCGCCAGGATCTTTGCTACTTAACCAGGATTTAACAACACTCATGCGAAAGCCCGAACGATGCGGGAAAGAGAAAAAACCTACCCTTGTAAGCTCTGTCCCCCCCCTTTTTTAGGGGGGGTTAGGGGGGGATCTGGGGCTTTTGGGGGGGAGCAATATCTGCACCTCACTGGAATCTGCTAAGCGCGTTTCTATTTGAGTTGTGAAAGCGCAGAAACCCGGTTTCTCAAAGA
>CAZJNL010000447.1:0-5020 GCA_964546515.1 uncultured Oscillatoria sp. | reverse complement strand
CTTCCATCTTACCCAGACACTTCTTCTGGAACTGAGCATCCCCCACCGCTAACACCTCATCCACCACCAAAATCTCTGGCTCTAAATGTGCGGCTACAGAAAACGCCAGCCGTACATACATTCCCGACGAGTAACGCTTCACCGGCGTATCTAAAAACTTCTCCACCTCCGCAAACGCCACCATCTCATCAAACTTCCTCTTAATCTCCGCCTTGCTCATTCCCAGTATAGCACCATTGAGATAAATATTCTCCCTGCCGGTCAATTCCGGGTGAAACCCAGTCCCCACCTCCAACAAACTCGCTACCCGCCCTTTGATACAAACGCGACCGCAAGTAGGTTCAGTGATGCGGCTCAAAATCTTTAACAGCGTCGATTTACCCGCTCCATTGCGCCCAATTATCCCCACCCGCTCGCCCTGCTTTATCTCAAAAAAAACATCCTTCAGCGCCCAAAACTCTTCAAAAGCTGGGTCAGCAATCTTTTGGCCAAACGGTGCCAGCATTTTGCGCCCGAGGGACTTCGCACCGTTAGCTATGACATCTCGCAGCGCCGTGTAGCGCTCCTGCTGCAGGTGCCCGATAATATATTTCTTCCCTAGATTCTCGACCCGAATCACCCTATCTGACATATTTTCGAGTTTTGGCTTAAATCACATCAGCAAACGTGCGTTCCGTCTTGCGGAAGTACCACACCCCACTGGCAAACAGCAGCGCCACAAGCGCCAAAGATAGAGATAGTCCTGGCCCATAAAGCTGAACACTGCCACCCAAAATTGCCCACCGGAAGCCATCAATCACCCCCACCATCGGATTTAAAGAGTATAGCATACGCCAACGCTCAGGCACAATACTGCTGCTAAAACCAACTGGCGAAATATACAAGCCGAACTGGACAATAAACGGGACAATATAGCGGAAATCTCGGTACTTCACATTCAGCGCCGCCAGCCACAGTCCTCCGCCCATTGCCGCCGCAAAAGCAATTACGACAAACACCGGCAGCGTCAGAATCCGCCAGCTTGGAACAAAATTATACCACGCCATAAGCCCCAGCAGAATTATCCCCGAAATCAGGAAATCCACAAAACTGACAATCACCGCAGAAGCCGGCACCACCAGCCGTGGGAAGTACACCTTGGAAATCAAGTTGGCATTGGTAATTAGACTATCGCTGCACGCCGCCAGCGAATTGGCAAAAAATTGCCAAGGCAGCATCGCTGCAAACACTAGAAGTGGATAAGGTGCCCCCTCCGAAGGCAACTTGGCCAGATTGCCAAACACCACCGTGAACACCACCATTGTCAGGAAAGGCCGGATTAGCGCCCAAGCAATACCAATCGCCGTCTGCTTATAGCGTACCACTATATCCCGCCAAGCCAGGAAGTAAAATAGCTCCCGGTAGCGCCAGATATCTTGCCAGTATTGGCGTTCTGTACGACCCGCCTCTATAATCAGTTCTTCGGCCTTCATAAGTTTTAACTTTTAACATCATACACCAGACAGCTTGCAAAAGCACGAGCCTGAACTGATAGCCGGTGGTTTTCATACCAAGCACAGGCATTATCGGCAACTACCTGTGCCGCTGACAAGCTCATAGTGCCTGGATGCCGGTCGCCAAACCAGTAGTGTTTTCCAACTTCCAGACCATCCACATCTTCTCCTTCATAGAATACCCCAACTGGTAGCAACTTGTGAGCGCAGTAAGCCGCGAAAATCGTTGATTTTGCCATAAATTCCGTAGGATAGTCAAAAAAAACCGCCACCGAATTCGAGAGCAAGTTACTTATCTCTTGAGCAGACTTGATTCCCAGACAAGCAACAGGGATTCCATTAACTGGTAGATCCATCCCGCCTTGTCCACGCTCCCTATGGGATAGGCTCAGAATTCTCCATTGCTCCTGAACACACAAGTCCTGCCGGCCAGCAGGTACTCGAGCCAATCGGCGAAGCGCCCTTTTTGTTACACGTCGGCACCTGCATTCCGCGCAAGCGGATCGATGTCCTCCTAGAGGTGTTCGCTCAAGTGCGAACCGCGCACCCTGATTTGCAGCTGGTCAAAGTCAGTGGCGACTGGACACAAAGCCAGCAGGAGCAAATCGCTCAGCTCAATATTGCAAAATCGATTATCCACCTGCAGGGATTGCAGCGAACAGCCATAGCAGCACTGTATCGGCGGGCGTCAGCAGTGCTGTTGACCAGTGACGCCGAGGGCTTTGGCCTGCCGGTCATTGAAGCCTTGGCCTCCAGGGGATATATAGCAATAGACAGTCAGTGCAAGGACATTGGGTCGCAGGGAACGCCTTACGAGGGATAGGCGTAGGGCAGGCGTCTCGCCTGCCCTCAAGGCCTAATGTCCTAACCCAAGTGGCTACTGCTATATCAGCCTGGGTGAAAACCGCTCTCGCACTGCTGGCCAACCCAAGCCGCGCCCCGGAGCCCAACCTTCGTCTGGCTCAGGCTGCTAAATATTCCTGGTCCGCTCACGCCGAGACAGTTGCCCGAGCCTATTTCAGACTCGCCGGCTGTGAAACTTCATGAAAATTGTCTTTGTGAACCCAGTCGGAGCCCTCGGCGGTGCCGAGAGAGTGTTACTGACTGTATTGGCAGCCCTGCGAACCGCACAGCCCAACCTTCAGCTGCACCTGATTGCTGGCACCAATGGGCTGCTGGTGGAACGCGCTCAAAACCAGGGAGTGCAGGTGTTGGTGCTCAAGCTGCCAGAGAAACTGAACCAACTGGGTGACAGTGCCCTGAAAGGCAACAGCCGAGCCACTGCAATCTTGGCCTTGCTCTGGCGATCCGGGACAATTTTGCCGGCACTCTGGCAATATCAGGGGGAATTTCGGCGAGTGCTTCGCGATCTCGACCCAGACTTAATTCACTCCAATGGCATCAAAACTCATCTCCTGAGAGCACTCGCCGGCTCAATGGGCGTGCCGGTTGTCTGGCACATCCATGATTTCTACGGTTCGCGCCCCTTAATGGCACGGGCTTTAAGATGGGCCAGCAGTAGCGCTGCAGCCGGCATCGCCATTTCTGAGGCGGTTGCTCGGGATGCCAGAGCAACCCTGCCCCACTTGCCCATTGAAGTGATTTACAACGCGATAGACGTAAGTTACTTTTCCCCAAGACTTCCCCACTTAGAAGATAAGGAGATGGGGAGAGTGGCAGAGGGGGAGACAACCGGGCAACAAACCAATGGCCCAATGCAAAATCGAGACATCCGAGTTGGGCTGGTAGCCACCTTTGCCCGCTGGAAGGGGCATGATGTCTTTCTCGACGCCGCCGCTCACCTCCTTCGCGAACGCCCTGACTTAAACGTTCGTTTCTGCATCGTTGGCGGGCCAATTTACAAGACTCAGGGTTCCCAATTTTCTGAGCGGGAATTGCGGGACAGAGCCTCAGCTCTGCAGATTGGGGACAAAGTTGATTTTCTGGGTTTCCAGGAGAACATTGCAGACGTTTACCGCTGGCTGGACATCGCGGTTCATGCCAGCACCCAGCCAGAGCCATTTGGCCTTGCGATTGTGGAGGCGATCGCTTGTGGCAAACCGGTGATTGTCTCACAAGCAGGTGGCGCAGCCGAGTTGTTTACTGATAACTTTGACGCCATAGGGGTTGAACCGGGCAAGCCGGCGGCTCTGTCCTCGGCGATCCAGCATCTTATTGACCATCCCAGTGAACGCCAGCGTCTCTCAGAAAACGCTCGTGAAACCGTCCTCAAACGCTTTAGCCATGACCGTTTAGGCCAGCAGATACTTGCAGTATATAGGAGATTTCATGGGGATACTCCGAATTGCATAACTGAAGGATGCACAGGGGCGCGAGTCGGGGGCGGGGGCTTTTCAGGTTAGCGTGCGGCTTTCGAGCTGCCTGACGCGCAGTGCAAACGCAAGAGAAGCTGGCACCCCCCGGCGTTTCAGAATCAACAAATAGTGAAAGATTTCAAATAGTGAAAGATTTCATCTCTAACTATAATCGCGGCTTTGGGATTTGTTTCGTCTCCAAGAAAAATACTGCGTAACAGCTCAGCTGGATAGAATGTTTATTCAGTAATGAGGGATAGTAGGGGCGGGTTTACAGATATCCGAGGGCTGACAACAGATATGTCGAGTCAACCCGCCCCTACAAGAGAAACCCGGTTTCTTGTCCCCGGCGTGGCTTAACAATTACTTTATAAATCATCTCTTATATACCATTTTCGCTATCCTTTCTCTATGCATGCGGGCACCGGCACCAATGTGTCAGATCGCCCACCTGTGGGGGCCCGGGCTTATTTATCTAAATTTGCTTGACAAAAAAACCCTTTTGTGGTAATCGCAGCATTGGTGCGTCGGACGTTCAGCGGTGGGTAACTTGTTTGCCAGAAGACCCCCCTAACAGGAATGGGAGAGCACAAGAATGCTGCCGGCAGGGCCAATCAGCGGTCAGGGCAATACCCCCACAGCGGGACAGCAAATCAGACTGAGTGGCCTGATTAAACGGACAGAGGGGAGGACAGTGTTGGGTGGGGTGGCCTACTGGGCGTCCGTGACTGGCGACTCTCTATCCTGTGGCAGGAACTTGCAGCGGCCACCGGCATAAAGCCGGTGCTGCCGGTTTTAAAATTATTTAGCCGGAGTAATTATGATATACACTTCTCAATAGCTTATATTGCAAAAGTTGGGTGTCGCTTGATAACTAAATTTACGCTTATACAGTTTCAAACACCTCCCGGGGCGGGGTCGTGCCGGTTTATCCATTCCCCCCCCCTATTCCGGGGTTGATTCCAGAGTCTTCATCCGTATTTAGTTGAATTTACACATCTCAAGTGCTTGCATTGTGGCAGTTGCGTGATTCCACCTTACACCAATTCTGTTTATACAGTTTCAAACACCTCCCGGGGCGGGTTCTTGCCGGTTTATCCATTCCCCCCCTATTCCGGGGTTGATTCGAGAGTCTTCATCCGTATTTAGTTAAATTTACACATCTCAAGTGCTTGCATTGTGGCAGTTGCGTGATTCCACCTTACACCAATT
>CAZJNL010000446.1:0-5024 GCA_964546515.1 uncultured Oscillatoria sp. | reverse complement strand
CGCCGAGTCAGAAACCAGGTTTCTTTAAGTTTCCTGGTTTCTGGATGGTTTCTAGATGTTCCGTTGATTTTTGTCGGCAGGTGTAAATCAGCAGGGCAGGGTGACTCGCACTGTGGTTTCTTGCTGAGGTGCGCTCTGGATTGTTAATTGACCTCCGTATAATTCAGCCAGACGTTTGGCAATGGCCAGTCCCAATCCCGAGCCTTGCTGTTCGTAGAGTTTGCGCTCAAATTGCCGGTAGGCACCGATGTCAGCAATCTGCTCCGCCGTCATCCCCCTTCCCCTGTCGCTCACAGACAGGATATAATTCTCACGGCCTGCAGTGCCGGTGACGGTGACTGGCGTGCCTGGTGGGGAAAATTTGAAGGCGTTATCGAGCAATTCTTCGATGATTTTTGTGAGATGGTTGCCAGATATCAGGACGCGGCTCTCTTGCAGTTCTAGTTGCAAATCTGCTTGCCGTTCTGCTTGTTTGGCTTGTTGGGTGGCCGCCGCCTCAATGGCGATCTTGACCGCGCTAATCTGGCCATTCCGCAGCGCCTGGACTCGCTGAGGATCGATGGCGATGAGTTCCAGTTCTGCATAGCTCAAAAAGTTCTGGATCGTCCGGTATAAGCGTTTGCCAGAAAGATAGATTTGTTCTGCCATCTCCCGGATATCGGGGGAATTGATCGACTCGGATTGCTCGATAATAAATTGGGAAGAACAGATAATTCCATTCAGGGGAGTCCGCAGTTCGTGGGGAAGTGACCAGGTGATGCTGCTGCGCAACTCATTCAGTTTTTTCTGACTCTGCTGCTGAAGCAGTGCCTGTTTTTCCAGTCGAGTCTGGATCGCTGTGAGCAGTTCACCAGGCGTACAAGGCTTGGTGAGATAATCGTCCGCTCCCAGTTCCATCCCCTCGCGGAGGGCCTTCTTGTCGGCGAGGGCTGTCAGGAAAATGAACGGAATCGTCGCTGTAGCAGGATTCTGGCGCAACTGGGCCAAGACCCCGTGACCGTCCATTTTGGGCATCATCACGTCGCACAGGATCAAATCCGGCAAGGTTTCGGCAGCCAGCTGGATGCCGATTTGGCCATTTTCTGCCCCAATGGCTTCAAATTCCTCCGCATCCAGCAGTTCTAAAATGTTTTCTCGGATGGCTCGCTCGTCCTCAATTACCAAAATCTTTGTCATCTGTTTTCTGTCGGTTTTAGGTTTGGGTTTTCTTTAGATGGTAGCAAATGCGTCCGCCGCTCACCTGTCCGTGAATAATGACCTAACCCCCCAGCCTCCGGGAGCATCCCGTTTTGGCAAATATATCCGGGCGATTAGAAATCGCGGCCCTACAACGAAACCCGCAAGGCAAGGGTTTTTAAGAACCAGCGATTTTCGTGGGATGCTCCCCAGATCCCTTCCCCCGGAGGGAAGGGGGAGCAAAACTCCCCTCCCCTAAAAGGGGAGGAGTTGGGGGAGAGGTCAGACTCAGGCATTGCTCTCCCTACAGATTACCTCGTTCCGGCTAGATTGGCAAACTTTTTCCAGTCTTGAGTAACTTTTCAAAGTCTGCCGCCGGCAGGGGACGGCTGAACAAATAGCCTTGTATTTCATCGCACTGGTGCAGCCGCAAAAATGCCAGTTCGTCTGCTGTCTCCACCCCCTCGGCAATCACTTTGAGATCCAGCTGGTGGGCCAGGTCAATCAGGGCCGCTGTGATCGCCGTGTTTTTGAGGTCAGCGCTAAGATTGCTGATAAAAGTCCGGTCAATTTTAAAAATGTCAAAAGGGAATTGTTGCAGATATCGTAAAGAAGAATGGCCGGGGCCAAAATCATCAATTGCAATTTGCAGCCCCAGGGCTTTTAAGGCACTCAAGCGCCGGATGGCGGCTTGGGAATTTTCAAAGAGGACGCTTTCTGTTACCTCCAAGTCTAGATAGGTAGGGTTGAAACCGGTTTCTATTAATATATCGGTTAAGCGCTGGCGCATATTGAGTTGACTGAACTGACGGCTAGACAGGTTTACCGCCACCCGTAAAGAGGCAAAACCATCTCGATGCCACTGTTGAACCTGCCGGCAAGCGGCACTCAAGACCCATTCTCCAAGCGGTAAAATCAAGCCTGTTTCCTCGGCCAGGGGAATAAATCTGGCGGGGAGAATTAACCCCCGCTTTGGGTGATGCCAGCGCAAGAGGGCTTCGGCACCGGTGATTTTACCCGTTTCGAGACTGACTTGGGGTTGATAGTACAGCTGGAATTCTTCCCGTTCCAAAGCATAGCGCAGGTCGGTTTCCAAAGCTAGCTCGTCAGAGGTGGCGATATGGAAAGCCGCTGTGTAAAATTGATGCTGATTCCCGCCCTGCTGTTTGGCGCGTTGCATCGCTTGGCTGGCATGCTGGAGCAATTTTTCTAGGGAAGTACCATCGCGAGGGTAGAGGGCGATGCCGGTGCTAGCGCTGATGAAAATTTCTTGGCTGTCTAAAAGAAAGGGTTGAGAGAGGTTGTTTTGAATGGTTTGCGCGCCCCCGTCAGCATCTTGTTTTTTCTCAATGGGTGGGAGAAGGATGGCAAATCGATCGCCGTTCAAGCGAGCGATGGTTGAGCCGGTGTCAAGGCAAGTTGTTAAGCGCTCTGCAACGGCTTTGAGCAAGAAGTCGCCTTTCTCATGTCCGAGGGTGTCGTTGATGCGGTTGAACCGGTCTAAACCAACGCACAAAACGGGTATGAGTTTGTTGGTGTCTGTGGGGGCGCAGCTATTGAGAATCTGACTGAACCGCTCTGCGAGTGACAGCCGGTTCGGGAGTTGCGTCAAGCTGTCACAGTAAAGCAAGTCATTGAGTTTGTCTGACGCCCGCTTGATTTCAGCCATGTAACGCTGCTGAATTGCTTCCCGTTTTTGCAGCCGAGTCTGGATCGCCCGCAGCAGTTCATCGGGCGTGCAAGGTTTGGTGAGATAGTCGTCTGCGCCCAGTTCCATGCCGGTGCGCAAATGGGTTCTGTTCGATAAAGCGGTGAGGAAAATGAAGGGAATGCTCGCCGTCACCGGATCGGCACGCAGCTGGGTGAGGACGCTGTAGCCATCCATTTCAGGCATCATTAGGTCGCACAGAATTAAATCCGGCTGATTGGCTCTGGCTAGCTGGATGCCGGCCAAGCCATTTTCTGCGCCAAAGCCTTCAAAATCTTCTGCCTCTAGCAGTTCTAAAATATTTTCTCGGATGGGGGCTTCGTCTTCAATGACTAGAATCTTTTTCATCGGTTTTCTCTCTTAAGAGGTTAAATGGGTGGGGAGCTTCGCATTTTCTGGAGTCAGCAATTATTGCAAGTTAGACAGTAGACAGTAGATTTCGCGGGGCAATTTACCGGAGGCACTCTTGTTACAAAATGTTGCCAAATCAGAAGATAGCGCTGGCAGGCTGACTCTATAACCGTCGAGGTCGGGCATCAGAATGTCGCCAATCAAATCCGGCACCAGTTTTTTCGCCAGCCCGATGCCGATTTTACCGCGGATCGCCGCAATCGCATCGAAATTCGATGCTTCTAGAATTTACAGAATATTATAGCTGCTCGGCGCAGCGTCTTCAATAATCACTAAAATCTAGGTCATCGCTTTTAACTGCCCCGAATCAGTGCTGGCTGCCTAAACTGAAATTGGCAGCGTCACGGTAAAAGTAGTGCCGGCACCCACTTCCGACTCCACGGCAATCTCACCGCCGTGCAAGTCCACAGACCTTTTGACAATGGCTAGCCCCAGTCCAGTTCCGGGAATACTGCCCACATTCTGAGCGCGATGGAAAGCGTCAAACAGCTTGTCCTTCTCATTAGCCGGAATGCCAATGCCCTCGTCTCGGATGCGGAAAATCACTGCCGGCTCTTGTTTGCGCACTACTTCTAAACTGACTGTACCGCCTTGAGGGGAATATTTGATGGCATTCGAGATTAAATTGGTGAGGATGTGGTGCAGCAGCTTTTCATCCATCACCGCCCCCGTGCAGTCCCCCTGAAAGGTAAAGCTAATGCTGTGATTGCTCCCCGCTATCTGTTGCAGCGCTTCCACCAGCTCCTGGCAAAAGTCTACCACATCCAGCGGAACCGGATTGAAGCACTGTTTTCCCGACTCGGCGCTGCCAATGGTTAGAATATCTTCCAGCATCTGGTTCATATTTGTGACGGCGGCTTCAATGCGCTGGAAATGCTTGAGTTTTTTCGACTCACTCCACTTTGCGCCGTACTGCCTGAGCAATTCCGAAGACATTAAAATGGTGCTCAGCGGGTTGCGGAATTCGTGGGACGCCATAGACAGGTAACGAGATTTGCTCTCTCGCTCCTCTTCCGCTTTTTTTCTGAGCGCCTCCGCCGCTTCTAGGCGGGAGCGAATTTTTTCTTCTGCCTGATGCCTGCGCAGGGCAATCTCAATCGTTGTCCGCAACTCTTTATCCTCAAAAGGTTTAACTAAATAGCCAAAAGGTTCTGTGAGCGCGGCTCGCTGGAGGGTGGTTTCGTCGGCATAGGCTGTCAGGTAAACTACCGGAATGCGGAAACGTTTTCGGAGCTGTTCTGCAGCGTCAATCCCGTCAATTTCTCCGGGCAGCATAATATCCATCAGCACTAAATCTGGCTGGAGCGTGCCGGCTTTTTCAATGGCTTTCTTCCCAGAAGAGACAACCCCCACGACCGCATAACCGAAACTTCTCAAGGTATCTGCTATGTCCTCAGCTATAATCACTTCATCTTCTACAATCAAAATCTTTTTTCCGGACATTTTATCAGCTCCTCTGCTTGTATTTTAGTTCGGAAAATTTTACCCGAAACACAGTCCCCTGATTTCGCTCCATGTCGATTGTACCATCCAGCTGCTCGGTTAAAGAGCAAGCCAGCCGCAAACCTAAGGACACCGTGTTGCGGAAGTCTATATCAGCTGGGAAGCCAATCCCGTTGTCCCGCACGGTCAGTAAAAACTGCTCGCCCTCCACTTGAGAGAACTCGATGCAAATTTTTCCTTGACGGCCATCTGGGAAGGCGTACTTGAGAGCGTTGGAGATCAGTTC
>CAZJNL010000445.1:0-5031 GCA_964546515.1 uncultured Oscillatoria sp. | reverse complement strand
TGATGTATTTGAATACCTGCCGCCAGAAGTGCAAGAAGAACTGATAAACTCCCTGCAAGACGTGCAGGTGTGCCAGATTGTGGAGGCAATGGAACCAGATGACCGAGCCGCCCTGTTCGACGAACTGCCGGCGGGAGTTGTCAAGCGGCTGCTGCAGCAGCTCAGCCCAGAGCAGCGGCAGGCAACTGCCACCATTCTAGGCTATCCGGAAGGCACCGCCGGTCGGGTGATGACGACCGAATACGTCCAGTTGCGCCAAGGACTGACCGTGGGAGAAGCCCTCAGCAAGATCCGCCGCAGTGACGGGGATAAGGAAAGCATTTACTACGCCTACGTGACAGATGACAGCCGCTTTCTGGTGCGAGTCGTGTCCTTGCGGCAGCTGCTGTTTTCCCTTCCCGAGGCCCAGATCCGGGATATTGCCAGCGAGCGCGTCATCAAAGTCCGCACCGAAAGCCCGAAGGAAGAGGTGGCCCAGCTGATGAAACGCTATGACCTGATAGCGCTGCCGGTGGTTGACCGGGAAGACCGGCTCGTGGGGATTGTCACCATTGACGATGTAATCGACATTCTAGAAGAAGAAGCGACAGAAGACATCCAAAAACTGGCCGGCGTCAGCGGCGGTGACGAAGCTGCCCTGTCTCCTCCCCAGGTGACAGTCGCCAAGCGGTTGCCGTGGCTGCTGGGTGTCATGGCCCTCTATATCGGAGCCGCCAGCGCCATTGCCCCCTTTCAGGCGGTGATTGCCCACGTGCCGGTGCTGGCAGTGATCATGCCAATTTTCTCCAACACCGGCGGCACGGTGGGCATTCAAGCCCTAACCGTGACCATCCGGGGGCTGGGCGTGGGAGAGGTGACGCCCCTGGACACCCCGAAAATTCTCCGCAAGGAAATTCTGGCGGGGTTGGGCACCGCTTTCACTTTAGGTCTGACCTTGATCCTGCTGTCTTTGATTTGGACTGCCCCCCAAGAGCGGTGGGTCGGGTTTGTTGCTGGACTGGTGATGGCCCTCAACGTGTTGGTGGCAGTGACGCTGGGAACCATGCTGCCAATGGCTTTCAAGCGCCTCAAGCTCGACCCCGCCCTAATCAGCGGCCCACTGCTGACCACCCTGCTCGATGCAGTGGGGTTCATGCTGTTCCTGTCGCTGATTTCGTTCAGCTTGAATGTCCTGCATTTACAACCCTGACGAAAGAAAGTAAAAAGAAACAAGGAACAAGGAACAAGAAAGAGGGAAAATCCAGATTCTTTTTCTTTTACCTTTTCCTTTTTTACTTTGGCCTTTTTACTTATGGCTACGCCCACTTGGACTCGCCGCCACGTTCTTTCCCTGGCAGATTTTAGTGCGGATGAATACAACATCGTGCTGCAAACGGCAAGCAGCTTTCGGGAAGTCCTCTCCCGACGCCTGAAGAAAGTGCCCACCCTTCAGGGTCAATTGGTGGCGAATTTGTTTTTTGAACCCTCCACCCGCACCCGCAGCAGTTTTGAACTGGCGGCGAAGCGCCTGTCCGCCGATACGCTAAATTTCGCACCGGCAACCTCTTCCTTGACAAAAGGGGAAACTATCCTGGATACGGCTAAGACCTATCTGGCGATGGGAACCGACATGATGGTGATCCGCCACCAGCAAGCCGGTGTGCCGCAAGCGATTGCAATGGAGATGGACAGGCTCTCGGCGCGAGTCGGCATCCTCAATGCCGGTGATGGCCAGCACGAACACCCATCGCAAGCTTTGCTCGACCTGTTTACCATTTGCTCGCTCTTAGATCCAGACCGGCCCGCACTCGACCTCCTGAAAGGCAAAAAAATCGCCATTGTGGGGGATATCCTGCACTCGCGGGTGGCCCGGTCGAATATTTGGAGCTTGACGGCAAGCGGTGCTGAGGTGCATCTGGCGGGCCCACCGACGCTTTGCCCGATGCTGTTTGCCGAAATTGGTGCCGGCAGACCGGGCCAGCTGTTCCTGCACTGGACAGTCGAGCCGGCGCTGCAAGATGCCGACTTTGTGATGACCTTGCGGTTGCAAAAGGAGCGCATGGACCAGCACCTGCTGCCCAGTTTGCGGGAGTACCACCAGCTGTTTGGGATTACCCGCTCTCGTTTGAAGCTCTGCAAGCCAGATGTTAAGGTTCTGCACCCCGGGCCGGTCAACCGTGGCGTGGAAATCGCCTCTGACTTGATGGACGACCCGGAATTTAGCTTGATTTCCCAGCAAGTCACCAGCGGCGTCGCTGTCCGCATGGCCCTGCTGTACCTGATGGGCGGCGGCAAGGTTTAGATTGAACCGCCGCCGTGAAGGAACGCCTAGAAAAGAGCGGGCTGACAGTCGCGAAATTGGCGTTGACAGGTTTGAGTTTTTGCAGTAAAATGCCGGGACATTGCTGGATGGGCGGCGGCAGGGTTTGGGTTGAACCGCCGCCGTGAAGGAACGCCTAGAAAAGAGCGGGCTGACAGCCGCCAAATTTGCCTTGACATTTTTCAGTTTTTGCAATATAATGCCAAGAAAGTTATGGGTTGAGGGTGGGGAGGGTGCGGCTGACCGATAAAGCAGAATAGCTCGTAGAATAAAAAGTCCCTAAAGCTTGGGTGAGGCAAGAGTGATGCAGTCTGGAGCAACAATACCTTTAACAGCTCCCAGTCAGCGACAAGCGGGAGATAGCTTGGCCATAACCTTTGCTCCCCTGTCGCTTGAAGAAGTGTACGCGCTGGCGGACGCTCCGGGCAACGGAGCGGTGGTGGTGATCAGCGGGACGGTTCGCAACCAAACCGGCGGCAAGCAGGTGGTGGCGCTGGAGTATCAAGCATACGAACCAATGGCGCTGCGGGTGTTCAGTCAAATCGCAGCCGATATCCGCCGCAAGTGGCCTGATGTGAATCGAGTGGTGATTCACCACCGCACAGGTCGCCTGCAGGTTGGGGAAATCAGCGTGCTGGTGGCGGTAGGCTGCCCCCACCGAGCGGAAGCTTTTGCAGCGTGCCGGTATGCGATTGACACCCTCAAGCACAATGCCCCGATCTGGAAAAAAGAACACGCTGCCGACGGTTCGGGCACCTGGGTGAGTATAGGAGCTTGCGAAACGCAAGGAACTGCGAACTGCTAGAATCAAAATGTTATTTTTTTTGGGCGCTGCAAAAGCAGGCATGATAGGTCTGGGGAACCGGGATCGCCAGTGTCGTTCCCCACAGAAGCCCTGAGTGCCAGCCTTCCCCCGGGGAAACTTCTCAAAAATGGCAGCGTCATCAATGGTGGAATGTTAAAAAGGCAATTCCGCCAATGAGTCAGTCTCTTCCTTTATCTTGGTCAAAGACCGGTGAGGCAGCGTTCCATCAAGTGCCAGTTCCAGCAGAAAAACTTTCTAACTACGACTTGGTTGTGCGGTGTCAAGAGGGGCTGAACCCCGACCGGGCTGCATTCGCTGAATTGCTGCGCCGGTATCAGTCCCATGTAGAAAAAGTCTTGTACCACTTGGCACCTGATTGGCAGGACCGGGCGGACTTGGCTCAGGAAGTCTGGATTCGGGTTTACCGCAATATCAAGCGGTTGAACGATCCAGTAAAGTTCCGGGGCTGGTTGAGTCGGATTGCGACCAACTTGTTCTACGACGAGTTGCGCAAGCGCAAGCGGGTGCGCGAACCGCTGTCTCTGGACGCCCCCCGACTGGTCGATGACGGCGAGATGGACTGGGAAATTGCCTCGGACGATCCTGGACCGGAGGAAAATCTGACGACAGCAGAGTTCTACGACCGGCTGCGGGAAGCGATAGCTGACTTGCCGGAGGTGTTCCGGACTACAATAGTATTAAGAGAAATTGAAGGAATGGCATACGAGGAGATCGCCGAAATTACAGGCGTATCCCTGGGAACGGTAAAGTCGAGAATTGCTAGAGCCCGTCAGCGCCTGCAATTCCAGCTGCAAAACTATCTGGAGGGCCGGTAGTCTGGGGAGAGGAGGGGGATCGGTTAAAGGTTGCTTTGGCACAGGACATCGGACTGCAAGCGGCAACCGTCCGATTCGGTAGTAAACTAAATTTGAACGGTCAATCCGGGTGCTTTACCCATTTTGAGTTGGTGGTGGTGTTGCAATGACCCCTAACTTTGAGTTCTATGACGATTCCAGACAGCATTTCCGAGGGGATTGGCAAGCTGGAAACAACGGCAATCACCCTCAGCACAAAGGTGCTGTCAACGGGCTGAAACGAGAACGCTTTGAATTGCTGAGCGCCTACCTCGACGGTGAGGTGACAGCAGCGGAGCGCCGGCAAGTGGAAGAGTGGCTGGACAGCGATCCTGCCGCACATCGCTGCCTGGCCCAGCTGCTGAATCTGCGCCAAGGGATAGGGACAATGCCGGCACCACCTGAGCAGCAATCGGTGGAGCAAACCCTGGAGCTTGTGTTCGCCAAGCTGGACAGTGAAGCGCAGTCACAAACGGCGGCGCTGGCGGCTGCTCGAGACCGGTTTGAATTGGTCAGCGCCTACCTGGACGGTGAGGTGACAGCAGCGGAACGCCGGCAAGTGGAAGAGTGGCTGGCTAACGATAGGGCGGTACAGCGTTGGCACGCCCAACTGCTGAATCTGCGCCACGGCATAGAAACAATGCAGGCACCACCTGAGCAGCAATCGGTGGAGCAAACCCTGGAGCTTGTGTTCGCCAAGCTGGACAGTGAAGTGCAGTCACAAACGGCGGCGCACGCTGTGGAGGGCGACCGCTTTGAATTGGTCAGCGCCTATCTCGACGGTGAGGTGACAGCAGCGGAACGCCGGCAAGTGGAAGAGTGGCTGGCTAAAGATAGGGCGGTACAGCGTTGGCACGCCCAACTGCTGAATCTGCGCCAGGAGATAGAGACAATGCCGGCACCGGCACCTCAGCAATCGGTGGAGCAAACTCTGGAGCTTGTATTCGCCAAGCTGGACAGCGAAGCGCAGTCACAACAGGCGGCGCACGCGGTGGAGGGCGACCGGTTTAAATTGGTCAGCGCCTACCTCGACGGTGAGGTGACAGCAGCGGAGCGCCGGCAAGTGGAAGAGT
>CAZJNL010000444.1:0-5033 GCA_964546515.1 uncultured Oscillatoria sp. | reverse complement strand
CAGGATAATACAATTTGCGCGACCGTGCGGGTTATAAAGTAATTGTTAAGAAGCGCAGGGGGCAAGAAACCGGGTTTCTCTTGAAGCTGTCTTCAGATTTTCACCCTCCCGGCACCAAGAAACCCGGTTTCTCTGACCTTCTTATGTTTTGTTTATAAAACCACAAATCCAGTTGGGGGATTTCACTTTCAATTGGTTTTGTGGGGGGGCCGGGAAACCCGGGTGGTGCTGGGGAAAGCAGAATTGGAGAATGCCGGCGGACAGCTGAAATGCAAAACGGTCAGAATTTCGAGCCGGTGGAAGTCACTTTAGCAGGACTTACGCAGAAACCGGGTTTCTGAACCAGCAGTCTTGACTTTCAGCCCTCGTTCCAGACCAGAAACCCGGTTTCTTTTACAGTTGTGCGTAAGTCCCGTTTAGGTCAACGATAATCTTGTAGAGACGCGATTTATCGCGTCTGCACCGGAAAAACAGGGACTCATCCCACATCCTTCATCCTTGCCTTGGTGGTGGGCGATACCTGCCGGGGGAGCGATCGCAGCTGGTGCTTTTTGAGCGGGCCGGCGCAGCAAACTGCTGAGTTTGTAGGGTGCGTTGCGCTCAAAGCGCAACGCACCTACTACTTTACGGCAGCAGCAACGCACCTACTACTTTACGGCAGCAGTCATAACGAGCGCATCCTTTCCCCGTGACTTGCATCACTGACTCAGACTGGAACTATCACATCGCCCCAAAGCTAGAAATCACTACTGTCTACCGAAAAATTACGGATAATAGTCAGTATAGACCTTGATAGTCTCCGTAATTATATGGATAGCCAAGCCCCTTTCTGCCAACTGACTATTGCTCAGGTTGCTAAGCGCATTTTCGACATTCGCCGAATTACCCGCAACGATCAGCGCTTGATAATATCGCTGTTGTCTAGCAGTTCACTGGGGGAAGAAGAACAAAAGTTGGTTAACCGAATTTACGCAGATCTCCGCAAAGGAGCGCTCAGAGTGATAGATTGAAAATCACTTCTGATGACTGCACTCTATTGGGCCGTCCTAAAAGTCTAAGAATAGCTGTTCGTCGGGAAACCAAGGTGTTGAGGGGAGATTTCTGTTTAACAGTTTAGGGCTGCCCTCTTAAATCTAGGGCAGCAGTTCTATTTGGCAGCGCTTCCTTTATCTCAACCTAGTGAGGTCGAGGACATCCTCATTCCTGCCCAGCAATTCTTTATATCTAATCAGGTCTTCTAAAGGCTGAACGTACAGTGTTAATCCCAGGAAGCTGATTTCCTTAGCTTTAGAGAAATCTGTATCCAGTTGAATCCTTGCGCCCTCTTTGGTGAAGACAAAGGCATCCTCAGCTTGATTGATGTCAACCTCAACGTCACCGAGGCGCAGGGTCAAAAGCATCAAATCAAACTCTTCATCGACAAACCTTGCAAGAGGGCGAATTGTACAGTCTCTAAAGAGAGACGCCACTCGCTCCATATCTTTTTGGGCCACCTCAAGGTCGATATCGTGCAGGGGCCATGTAGAACCGTAGATATTGCCGGCCAATCCGCCAGTCACTTGATACTTAATCTTGTGCCGGTCGAGAGTTGATATAATAAAGTTTAACGTCTGGATGTGGCTTTCAGAGATGATATCTGAAGTCATAACAAAGTTGGTTGGTGATTGACTGACAAAGAGGAAAGAACGCCTGGATTCAGTTTGGCAACTGATGTTAAACTTGGGTTCGGGCGAAAAACCGGGTCTGTTGTGCTGGTATAGCACTTGCCAAATTGGTTAGGACGTTAGATACCATAAGTTCTTAAGGGCAGGCGAGACGCCTGCCCTACGGGTTGTCTGTGCTACACCCCGTAGGACAGGCATCTTGCCTGTCCCAAGCTTATCCCCTCGTTCCCGGGATCCGCCTGGGAACGCAGCTCTGGAGGCAGAGCCTCCTTTCTCTACCAAGCAGATTAAAAGTCTAACAGCTTACACCCCGTAGGACAGGCATCTTGCCTGTCCCGGCCCTTTACAAAACTTTACAAACTCCCCCTTGACTCTCCAGTAGAGTGGAGGGTTTAGCGTAAGCGTAGAGGTACAGCGAGCCGGAGTCCATTATGGAAACAGTCCATCTGCGCTTGAAAGGCATGGGTTGCGCTTCTTGCGCCGCCAAAATCGAAAAAAGCATCCAATCCATCCCTGGCGTGGTTGAGTGCAGCGTCAACTTCGGCGCAGAGCAAGCCACCGTCAATTATAACGCCAAGCAAACAAATTCTAGCGACATAGCTCGCGCGGTGAGTGATGCGGGATATTCCGCCCATCCAATTCAGGAAGCGGGGGAGGAAGAAGACGATGCCGAAAAAGCCGGTCGGAAAGCAGAACAGCAACACCTTTTGCGCAAGCTCGCACTCAGCAGTGTGCTGAGCGTGCTTCTGATCGCCGGCACTATCCCCGCCATGACAGGATTGAGTTCGCACCCAATTCTGAATTGGCTGCACAATTCCTGGGTGCAGCTATTACTCGCATCCCCGGTTCAATTTTGGGCCGGCTTGCCCTTTTACCTGGGAGCCTGGAAAGCATTTCGGCACCGCACCGCAGACATGAACACCCTAATAACCTTAGGAACCAGTGCGGCTTACTTATACTCCCTTTTGGCTACCGTCAACCCCGGTTTTTTCCTGTCCCAAAGGCTAATTCCAGAGGTTTACTATGAAGCCTCAGCTGTAATTATAACCCTGACAATGCTCGGTCGCTTTCTGGAAAACCGGGCGCGAGGCAAAACCTCGGAAGCCATCCGCAAATTGATGGGCTTGCAGCCAAAAACCGCTCGCATTATTAGAGATGGGAGAGAACTGGATATCCCTATAGCCGAAGTCGCTGTCGGAGATATCGTGCAGGTGCGCCCCGGCGAAAAAATACCCGTAGATGGCGAAGTGATTGCCGGCACCTCCACAGTAGATGAATCAATGATTACCGGCGAGAGTCTCCCCGTCACCAAACAACCAGGCGCTCGAGTAATTGGAGCCACTCTCAACAAAACCGGCAGCTTCCGATTCCGGGCGACGCGAGTGGGGAAAGACACAGCCCTAGCTCAGATTGTCAAATTGGTTCAACAAGCTCAAGGTTCCAAAGCGCCGATTCAGCGACTCGCCGATCGCGTGACAGCATGGTTTGTGCCGGCAGTAATCGCCATCGCCACCGCCACCTTTATCCTTTGGTTTAACTTCACCGGCAACCTCAACCTAGCCACCATTGCCACCGTGAGCGTTCTAATTATAGCTTGTCCCTGCGCATTGGGATTAGCCACCCCCACATCCGTCACAGTCGGCATCGGTAAAGGCGCAGAAAACGGCATTCTTATCAAAGGATCACACAGTCTAGAACTCGCCCATAAAATTCAGACCGTTGTCCTAGATAAAACCGGCACCCTCACCCAAGGCAAACCCGGCGTTACAGACTTTGTAACCGTTAGGGGAACCGCCCATCAAAATGAACTAAAACTATTGCGGCTAGCAGCAGCCGTTGAGCGTCACTCAGAACACCCCTTAGCGGAAGCAGTCGTCAAGTACGCCGAGGAACAACAGATCCCCCCACCCCCCCTTAATAAGGGGGGCAAAGAGGTAGCGCTACCAGAATGCGAAAAATTTGAGGCAATTGCCGGCAGTGGCGTGCGAGGAATTGTTTCAGACAGACTCGTGCAAATCGGAACGCAGCGCTGGATGGACGAATTGGGGATTGACACCCTACCCCTGCACGCGCACAAAGTAGCCTGGGAAGATTCAGGCAAAACAGTCGTATTCATAGCAATTGACGGACAATTAGAGGGAATTATAGGAATTGCAGACACCCTCAAACCTTCTGCCGCTAGCGCAGTTGCAGCTTTGCAAAGAATGGGGTTAGAAGTCGTGATGCTCACCGGAGACAACCGGCGCACAGCGGAAGCAATTGCCCAGCAAGTCGGGATTGCGCGAGTCTTTGCAGAAGTCCGCCCCCACCAAAAAGCAGCGGTTATTCAATCTCTCCAAACAGGGGTAAACCCTGCAATCCCAAATCCCAAATCCCAAATCCCAAATCGAATTGTGGCGATGGTGGGAGATGGCATCAACGACGCCCCCGCCTTAGCTCAGGCAGATGTTGGCATTGCCATTGGTACAGGAACAGATGTGGCAATCGCCGCCAGCGACATCACCTTAATTTCTGGAGACTTGCAAGGCATCGTCACCGCCATCCGCCTCAGCCGCGCCACCCTGCGGAATATTCGCCAGAATCTCATGTTCGCCTTCGGTTACAACCTGGCCGGCATTCCCATAGCCGCCGGGATTTTATTCCCCCTGTTTGGCTGGCTGCTCAATCCCATTATTGCCGGTGCCGCAATGGCATTTAGCTCCGTCTCCGTCGTCACCAACGCCTTGCGCTTGCGCCGATTACAGCCATGATCAACCCCACCTCACTCCCTCTCTCTCTCCTCTTAAATTCTCTTGGCATCCTTGGCGTCTTGGCGGTTCATTAAACCAAATTCCTCACTCAAAAATGAAAAATGAAAGTCAACTTTGGAGCGGTATAATCAGTCTGGGGCTGCTGGCGGCAATACCCGCCGGCGCAACAGCCACCGAAATGCCGATCCACGCCAATCAATTTCGCCGGATTGAGCAACCTTTAGGTCTAAAAGTCGGCGTAACTTTAGGCGGCTTGGCGCTGATTGGGGCAGAACTTTGGTGGTTTTTGCACAAAAAGCCCAAAGTCCAGCAAGCCGAAACCCAGCAGGGGATTCAGGAGATTGCCATTCCTGTCGAAGGCGGCTACCAGCCCGATTACATTGTGGTGTACGCCGGCTTGCCGGTGCGGCTCAACTTTTTCCGCAAAGACGCCAATAGCTGCTTAGAAGAAGTCCTGCTGCCAGATTTTGGCATCGACGCCCACTTGCCGGTGAACAAAACAGTGCCGGTGGAATTTACCCCACAAAAACCAGGAGAATACCAATTCACCTGTGGCATGAGAATGTTTCGTGGTATAATAGAAGTGCGACCGTCAGTTCCTGCGGTCGAATAGCAATGA
>CAZJNL010000443.1:0-5036 GCA_964546515.1 uncultured Oscillatoria sp. | reverse complement strand
GCATCGCTCCACAAATCTTCTATCCGGCAACCCCTCAAGAACGGACTGAACTCCGCCACAGGCTGGGATGGCCACCGGAGAAACCCATTGTGGTTTTTATTGGTGCTTTCGGCGATCGGCGCAAAGGATTTGATATACTTTTTTTTAGCTTGGGAGAAATTGTGTGCGTACCCAGATTGGGATGCTGACTTGGTGGTGATAGGCTGTGGTGCGGAACTGCCGGTGTGGCAGCGCCGTGCATCTGAAGCTGGCATTGCCTCCCGCATTCATTTCCTGGGTTTCCGTTCTGATGTGCCGGATTTGTTGCGAGGGGCGGATTGTCTGGTTGCCCCTACTCGTTATGAAGCTTATGGGTTGGGGGTGCATGAAGCTCTCTGCTGTGGGTTGCCGGCTTTAGTCAGCGCCACCGCTGGGGTGGCGGAACGCTATCCCAGTCAACTAGGTGATTTGTTATTGCCCGATCCCGAAGATGTTGGGGAACTGGTGGCGCGACTTCGCCGGTGGCGGGAGGATACCCAGCGGTGCAGGAAGATGGTAAGTTCCGTTTCGGAAGCGTTGCGCTCCTATGCTTGGGATGATATGGTTAGAAGCATATTGGAAAAAATTGAGGTAATTAAGTAACCTTATGAAGTTGGAATAAAACCGGATAAAATTGTGTCCAAAATCTTTACGCCTACCCTTCAATTCCAACTCTTGGAGACTCAGGAATAGATGGGAAAAATAAATTTTATACCTGGACCGATTAGTGGGTCATGGGAAACGAGCCATTGATGTGGGAGCCAATCAGGGAATATACAGTTACGCTATTTCTCAAATTTGTGTAATTGGAGAAGCATTTGAAACCCAATCTGGGTGTACTTAAGCATAAGCACAATCTGACTGACCGGATTTTTTATAGATTTATCGCAGAGCATATCACTCAAGAATCAATGCTAATAGGGCACTACATGCAAGGAATTTGGGACCGCGGTGGAATAGCGACTTACATCCGCCGCATTAGCAAGGCTCAGCGTGCTGCTGGCCACACTGTATATTATCTGGATAATCGCCCTTTTACTAGGGGCGGAGATGAAGCGGTAGATTTGCCTGTTATTGTAAGTGATGATAATCACTTGTTTGTTCAGGCAAATGCACTGAAACTGGATATTCTACATCTGCACACAACTGTCGGTGTGTTGCCTGCAGGGGGCATTCCAGTGATTCGGACTGTCCACAACAATAATCCCTATTGTCCAAGTGGTAGCAGATATCTAAAGCGCAGGGGCCAGCCTTGCGATCGCGCCTCTAGTCTTGGGGGATGCCTCTGGGGACACTTAGTAGACCATTGTGGGAGTATTCGACCGCATAAATTATACGCAGAATTTCAAGGCATTTGGCAGGATATGGACACACTTAGGGCAGTTCCAGCGATCGCCAACAGTCAGTTCGTGAAAGACCAGATGATCCGCTCAGGATACCCAGCACACACTATTCAGGTACTACATTACCCCGCACCTGATATCAAAGAATATTTCCCCCCAGCGCAGGAGGATGTACCGCATTTTGTTTTTCTAGGACGAATCACTCCAGAAAAGGGGCTTACCTGGCTCTTACGGGCGCTAGCAGAAGTCAAGGTGCCAATTCACATGGACATTGCCGGAGCGGGAAATCAGGAGCAGGAGCAGGCGATACGTCGCCTAGCAGACCGCCTGGGACTTATAAATAGAATTACATTTCATGGATGGGTCAATGAAGCGCAGGCTCTCCAACTAATCCAAGGAGCGAGGGCGTTGGTTTTTCCTTCCGTGTGGCACGAGCCGGCTGGGATTGTCAGTCTGGAAGCGGCAGCGGTTGGGAGAGCAATTATTGCCAGCAAGGTAGGGGGGATTCCTGAATATGCTGGCTGTCTGCAGAACGCCCTACTTGTAGAACCAAATGACGTTCGCGGACTGGCGCAGAGTATGGAGCTGCTGGCTGAAGACTGGTCTTTGGCACAAAAAATGGGACTGAAGGGGCGACAGATGGTAAAAGAACACTTTTCGTTGGAAAACCCTGTGCGGGAACTGATGAAGCTATACGAGCTAGCTGTTAGCCATAAAACCTTTTAAAATGACGCTTTAATGCTGATATATGTCCATTTTTTACCTTCATATTCGATAAAATTGAAATAAGAATTGTACAGAACCTTCAAAAAATCCAAGATACGAATAAAGGTAAAATTTGCGCTCTGGAGACACAGGACGCCCTCGCAAAACGTTTTTATACGCAATGCTAATAATAATTCTGGCCAGACAGCTGACACTGCTTCTAAGGAAACTTAACCGAACAATAAGGGTCGGGTTTCGGCGGTTCGCTAATGCAGAAAGAATTGGCCTAGTTTGTCCAATTCCCCGCTGCAAGCGGCAGAGATAGTCAAGAGACATGCGTCGCTGTGGGATATAGTGCTGTAGCTGCATCGCTGGATTGTACCAAAGTTCGTAACCGGCATTACGAATCCGCAATACAATTTCAACGTCCTCGCCAGAAGTCAGCTGTTTTCCCTTCCTTCCTACCAGAGCTATCTTATCCAACCAGCCAGAGGCGAGTAATGCCGAGCGTCGCAGCACTAAACCAGCACCCACAAGATAGGTATCGCCTGTGGAAGGCATCTGAAGCAGTAAATCACCGCGATCCTGCCTGGCTAAGGAATTCTGAAACTGTAAAACAACTGAATCTGGTGGAACTTCCCAAAGCAATTGCACTCTACTGCCTGCGGCACCGGCTTTTGGGTGTTCCCTAAAAAACATAACTGCTTGCTGCACCCAATCTGGCGACAGCAGACAGTCATCATCCACAAAAGCAATCAACTCCGATGCAGTCTCGCAGACAGCGCGGCGACGAGCGTAAGCAAGTCCCTGGCAAGGTTCATGCAGGCTACGCAGCAGGGAAATACGTCCAGATCCCACATACTTCTGCACAACAGCAGATGTTTCGTCTGTACTATTGTTATCTATCACCAGCACCGACCACCGAATTGACGGGTTTACCTGTTGCTGCTCAATCGTAGCTAGCGTGCGCTCCAACAGATGAGCGTTGTTGTAAGTACAAATTGCTACAACTATTTCCTCATCTTGCTGAACTGATTGAGTTCTATTAGACAGTTCCATAAAAATATTTGGCCCTGCAAATATCCTACTAAACTACCATACCTTATCTTGCGAACGCAAGAAACCATCCGACTTCACAAAGTCAACATCAACTTGACCGAGTGCCACAAGGACAGCGTGCGAACCCAGGAAAATCATATACAAGATAGCCCCTGTCCGCCATAAAAGTGATAACCTCGTGGAAAAGAGAATGCCCAAGTGTCGAAAGATTGGCTTGAGCAGTAGTCGCATCAGTAACTCCACACAAAGAGCAATACTATATTAGTGGTAAATTGAGGATACAGCCCGTCGAGAATCGACCAGATCGTAAACTCGCTGATAGGCAGCTTTACCCCATTCTATCTGTCGCCTTGCAGATTCCAGTAACTGAAGTCTTACTGTCTCTGCTGACCTCCAGGCATTGTCAATACTAACTATCAACTTCTCCCGCAGCTGATTGTCGTCCAAAAGAATTACCTCGCAGCCAGTACCAAATTGATCTGCCAATCCCAGGAACTTATCTATATAATACTGAGACTTCGCTAAACCGACTACAGGTATGCCTTGAGCCAGTGCGAAAACCCCGGCGTGATAGCTTCCGGTCACAACAACACGACATTCTCCTACCTGCTTGATGACCTTAAGCGGAGTATCAAGGCTCTGACCTCCATCAGAGTTATCGTCATATCCAGCCATAAGTTTCTGAATTGTTTGAACGTCAGAGTCATCTTGCGAAATGGGGAGTGGGATCAATAAAGCCCCTTTTATTATAGCAACATCCTGTAAGGCTGAGCGAACAGTTTCAAGCATATCTCCACTAACACCTGCATATTTAGCTATCCGAAGGTTTACGCCAATTCCCTGTCCAAGTTCCGTATTGCGAGCCTCATAAGCTAACTCGATTGCATCATCACCTGTCGTTATCACACGTTTCTGGGAGACACCTAATGATTCAAGAAGTGGAATCCCAGCTCGCCTTTCCCGCAGGGTGATTAAATCCACCGATGGCAGAACCGCCTTCGCTATTGTGCGTAACCTCGGATTCTGAAGGGGGCCTAAGCCATGTCCGAGCATGACTGTTGGCTTGCCAAGCTTTTTAGCCATACCCAACATACTCAAAACCGTACTGGCCAGTTCCGGAAATTCATCAGTAATGTATCCTCCCCCGGTAGCGACTACCAAATCAGACTCGTAAACCGCCTCTAAAAACGATTTTAAACCTTTATTATCATGCCGCCGAACCTTTAATTTAAATTGCCACCATGAGCGTACCAGAGAAGGGGCTTGCTGGCGCAGTTCCCACTCTAAATCTGACCAATGCTGAGCAATTGAACTAGGCAGAAGCAGAGAGAATCGAGCGATTAGAGGAGAGAACCACCTGTTGCGTCCAGACAGGTTTATTGGCAGCGCATTTGGGCAGAATTTTGCCAGCTTATCTGGGGCATAAGTTAAAACATTTATCGAAGATTCAGGCCAAAAACTGCTAAGTCTTTCTAGAGCAACTCGCAACATGGAAATATCCCCTAAATTGCCTAATCTGTGAGCGCCATGTTCTACATATATATTCATCAAAATAACCTCCATTTAACCCAATTAATTTTGGTGATTTAATCTCAGCTTTCTATGCGGGCAATATCCATTTATGCTGCATGCAAACGTTACCATAGCTCGTTCCTACTGCCACAGGACGACCTTGCAGTTCTCCAGGCTCCACCTCAAAAACTGCAGCTGCCTCTATATGGTCTAACAGCTCCCCACTGTCGCTAAGCATGACGTTCATCCGGTATTGGCCTGGTAGGAGTAGAAGCTCATCAATATCGCAGATAATTTGGGCCTTCATATTGGGATCTTTCAAGTCTTTTGGACTGTGTGTAGAACTATTAAAATTTACCACAGGCTGACCGAGTTGGTTATAAAGTGTAAAGACACAGG
>CAZJNL010000442.1:0-5037 GCA_964546515.1 uncultured Oscillatoria sp. | reverse complement strand
CGGTATGTCGCGGCGGACTTGCTGGCACAGTTTGGCTGCAGCCAAAACTGCCGAGATGGCGACTTGTTTTTCTTTTTCGTAAGACATAGGGAGTTTTGAGTTCGTCGCTTCCAGTGTTTCACAAACAAACCCGGCTTCTTGAAGAAACCGGGTTTGTCAGTTGTGAGCTTTTTGAATTAAAGTGCCGTGACAGCACAACCGAGGATAATCGCCCCACTGCCGAGTACCAGCGACCAGAAGCGGTGGTAACTGCTAACCGTGGTGCCGCTTTCAGAAGTCAGCCCGATCAGATCCATCCACGGTGCCACTCCCCGGCGGAACCAGCCCAGGGCACCCACCTGCATGCCAATCAAGCTTTTCACTCGCTTGATGCCAAACAGGAAATTGCCAATCGCGCCGAAACGGGAGGCGTAGCGCAGATAGAGAAGGCCGGTGGGATCTTGCAGCTTCAAGTCAGATCCGAAGACATAACCGGCATCGCCGCGACCTATCAACTGGCCCTGCAGCTTCGCCGGCTGCCCGCGCAGAGGACTGGCATAGGGGTCAGACATCAGTGCCAGCACGTCAGTTTCCTGCGCCTGTCTGTAGTCGGGGAACATCACCATTGTTTTGACGAGAGTTCCCACGCCGAAGCCAATCAGCGGGCAGGCGAGGAAGATCATGGAATTAGAGCTGTTGATGGCAAAGGCAATCGCCAAACCGCCGAAAAACCCAATCGTTTGAGCGCTGTAGAGGAAGATATCCAGCACAAAGTTGCCGTAGAGGGCGGGCTTGCTGAGGCTGCGACCTTCAGCCACCACGCGCCCCATGTCGAACTCGATGTCTAAGCCGAGCTGTGAGCGCGTAGGTGCTCAGCGCTCGGACGCGCTTGCCGGTCAGGGGGTGAGTGGAATTGAGTTCCATCCACCAGCCCCAGGGGTTGAACATATCCCAGAGGAAGACCTTGCCTATCTTTTGCGGTGCTGAGGCAATCCGGTAAGCGGTGCCGGTGGAGGCAGCTGCTTTGTGGTCGTAAATGCCCAAAGCGCGAGTGCCTTCCAGCAGCTGGCTCGGTTCTTTCGCCCGCTCACCTTGTTCGACAATGCCGTAGGCAATCTTGACTAGAGCGCGAGACAGGGCGTTGGGATTGCCGGTGGCTTCAGCGGCAAAGCGGTCGGCAAAATACTCTCGCGTGCGGGACAAGTACAGCACCAGATAGGTGCCGGCGATATAGAACAGATAAGCCACCGCTGCGGCGATAGCGAGAGCGTCTTTGGCCTTGCTGTTGCCACCGCCCTGGCTCATGCGTCGGGCAAAGCTGTAAATCAGGTAGGTGATCTGCACCAAGGTTGAAGCCAAAGTCATCACCGCAAAGTCCCAGTGAACGATGTGACCGAGTTCGTGGGCGCAGACCGTGGCCACTTCGTCATCGTCCAGGTAGGTGAACAGTCCTTGGCTGACCACCAGACGAGCCGTGTTGGGCAGAGATCCATAAGTGAAGGCGGTGGGGTTGTGGTCGTCGATGATTCCCAAACGAGGCTGCTTGAGCTTTTTCTCGGCACAGACTCGCTGAATTACTGCAGCCGCCTCTGGACTTTGGCTCTCAAATTCCGCAAGTGTTACCCAGCGGGTGCTGTAGAGCCAGCGCTGCGTCCAGTCCATCAAATAGGGGGAGAGGAAAAACACAGCGGTGTTGAAAATCAGGGTGATTCCCACCGAAATGCCTAGCCCTGTGGTGGGATTGTCACTGTAGTTGATGAAGACGACGGCGAGGGTGAGCGCCAACACTATGCCCAACAGCAAAAAAATGGTGACGGCGGAAGCGAGGGTGAGATTGCCACCGGCACCAGCCATCGTCAATCTGACTCCAGCTTGAGCTGCGCGACCGGCTTTTTGCTGGAAGCTCGGTTTGGGCGAGCCTGCAGGTGCGGTGCCGGTGAGGGAATTCAGGGTTTGCTGCGCCCGGGAAGCCACTTCGGGATTCGAGCTCGCCGCCAGCAACTTGCAGATTGCCTCCGCTTGCGACTTCTGGCCACTCTGCTGATAGGCTTCCACGAGCCACATTTGGGCCTGCAAATAGTCTGGGGAGCCGCGATCGGCACAATTGAAGCAAAATTCTTCCAGCTGGTGAATCGCCTCTGAGTAGCGCCCTTGTTTCAGGGCGTTATGCCCTGCTTGGAGCAATCTAGATTCAGGTGACATGTAAGTCTCCTTCAGAAAAGAAGGTTTACAAAAGCCAATGCCCTGACAAACGCCACTGGCTGTCGGGAGCTTTTGTCGGCTTCTTTTCTAGCCTGGAAAGTTAATTTCCTGTGCTGTCGCTTCACAAAAATTAAATTTTTAGGCTGGGACGCTCATTAGAGCTGATTTATAAAGTAATTGTTAATCCAAAATGTATCCAGAAACCGGGTAACTTCGGCGAAACCCGGTTTCTTTAATTCGCTACAGTTTGATGGTGACGGTTTTGATTTCAGTGTACTGCTGCAAGCCGTACTCGCCGAGTTCTCGGCCTATGCCGGATTGCTTGAAGCCGCCAAAGGGAGCTGCAGCGTCGAAAACATCGTAGCAATTCACCCAAATGGTGCCGGCGCGGACGCTGTTGGCGATCGCGTGAGCTTTGGTAATATCTTTTGTCCACACACCGGCGGCCAGACCGTACATCGTAGTGTTCGCCCGCTGGATTACTTCATCAATGTCTTTGAATTTGATGATGCTCATCACCGGCCCGAATATCTCCTCTTGAGCGATTTTCATGTCGTCTCGCACATCAGCAAAGACCGTTGGCTCGATGAAAAATCCCCGCTCGCCGACTCGTTTGCCGCCGCACAGCAGTTGAGCACCTTCCCGCATCCCGGACTCGATGTAGCTCATCACTTTGTCGAACTGGGTTTGGTCAACTTGCGGGCCTTGCTGGGTGTTGGGGTCAAAGGGATCGCCGACGGTGCGCTGCTTGCTGCGCTCGACGCTTTTGGCGACAAACTCGTCGTAGCATTTTTCTTCGACAAACAGCCGCGAGCCAGCGCAGCAGCACTGGCCTTGGTTTAAGTACAGCCCGATGTGAGCGCCTTCTATGGCGGCGTCCAGGTCGGCGTCGGCGAAGACGATGTTGGGGCTTTTGCCGCCCAGTTCCAGGGTGACGCGCTTGAGGTTGCTCCGGGCGGCGGCTTCCATAATCAGGTGGCCCACTTCTGTCGAGCCGGTGAAGGCTACCTTGTCGATATCGCTGTGGTGGGCGATGGCCGCACCGGCAGTTGGCCCGTAGCCGGACAGGATGTTGACCACTCCGGGAGGGAAGCCTGCTTCGACGATCAGTTCGCCGACGCGCAGCGCACTCAGGGGCGTCTGTTCGGCGGTTTTGAGGATGACGGTGTTGCCGGTGGCCAGGGCTGGGGCTAGCTTCCACGCCTGCATCAGCAGCGGGAAGTTCCAGGGGATAATTTGGCCAACGACACCGACAGGCTCGTGCCGCGTGTAGCAGAAATAGGGGCCATTGATGGGGATGGTTTTGCCGTGGATTTTGTCCGCCCAGCCGGCGTAGTAGCGGTAGCAGGCGATCGTCAGCGGCAAGTCGCCATACAGCGCCTCGCTCACCGGTTTGCCGTTGTCGAGGCTTTCCAGACGCGCCAGCTCTTCTTTGTTTCGCTCAATTAAGTCTGCCAGCTTGTAGAGCAGCTCGCCGCGCTCAGTGGCCGTCATCTTTGGCCATTTTCCGCCGGTGAACGCCGCCCGGGCTGCCCGAACTGCCTTATCGACATCGGGGGCGTCCGCTTCGGCGACGGTGCAGATCGCCTCGCCCGTGGCGGGGTTGAGCGTCTCGAACCGGCGACCGCTGACGCTGTTTACCCACTCGTTGTTGATCAGCAGCTGGGTGGGGCCGATTTTTACTTGCTTGTCTGGTACGGTGGCCGTTACCATGACGTTCTTCTCCTGGTTTTGCAACAAAAATTTGCTCAAAGCTAAGCTGTAGCGCATTATACCTCGTACCTCGTTCTCAGGCAGCAGCCCGGGAACGCGCCTCTGTCCGCTCCGCCGACTTTCTACAATAAGCAGATTAAAAGCCTAACAGCTTAGAAGTAAATTAACGGCGAAACCGCTTGGCTTTAGATAATCTTTTAATTTGCTTTAAATAACTTCGCACAGCGGAGCCGCGCTGGGGGGGCGGGTTTACCGGTATTTCTGGTGGCAAGTGTGTCAAACCATTGGTGTCAACTTAAGCTCCCGGAACTTTGTATATAAAGGCTTGTAGGGGCGGGTTCACAAGCATAGTATCGGGAAAGCCTAGAATTTATATAAACCCGCCCCCCCGAGCGAGAAAAATATCAACGCTCCTGAGTTGGAGGAGATGATATCTGAGGTTTTGGGCGGGAAAATCTGCGTTGTAGCTATGTAGCACTCTTTGTGGGTGAACCCGCCCCTACATAAACAAACAACTCACCATTACTTATGACTGCTACTCTCAAAGAATTTCTAGAAGCTTGCGAAACTTTGGGCACGCTGCGTCTGATTGTGACCAGCAGCGCCGCTGTGCTGGAGGTCAAAGGAACTATTCAGAAGCTGTTCTACGCCGAATTGCCCAAAGGCAAGTACGCCAATATGCACGCGGAAGGTTTCGAGTTTCACCTGAATATGGATAAAATTAAACGGGTGAAGTTCGAGACAGGCGAAGCAAAACGGGGCAATTTCACCACCTATGCGATTCGCTTTCAAGACGAGAGCGACGAGCAGGCTCTCAGCGCCTTCCTGCAGTGGGGCAAACCGGGAGAATACGAACCGGGACAGGTGGAAGCTTGGCACCAGCTGCGGGAACAATATGGCGAAGTTTGGGAACCGGCACCTTTGGAAGGATGAGGTTTGGGTAGTGGTCAAAAAGTAGTATAGCAGTAGCCACTTAGGGAACGGACGTAGGACACGCGAGTGTCCCATTGGTGTCAACTATTGCTCCCGGAACTTTATATATAAAGGCTTGTAGGGGCGGGTTCACAAGCATAGTATCGGTCTAGCCCAGAATTTATATAAACCCGCCCCCCCGAGCGAGAAAAATATCAACGCTCCTGAGTT
>CAZJNL010000441.1:0-5044 GCA_964546515.1 uncultured Oscillatoria sp. | reverse complement strand
CGTCCCGCGTTCCCTCAGCGTCAGATCCCGGTTGAATCGGAGTGGTGTAGTGGAAGAATTCTCGGTCATTTACCAACAGTAATTCCCCCGGATTCAGGATTTTATTAAAAATGGGCTTTGACTTCTTGGCTGTGTGCAGATGGGTTTCCCCGCCTTGGATATTTTGCCGGTCAACCGAAAAGATGCCGATAAACTCGCACCCGTCTCGGTGGATACCTTCCGGCGCTGGGTTGCCGAAATTGTTCGGCGAGCTGGTAGTCCTGATTTGGTGAACTCCTATTTCAACTCCCGGTTCGAGTTTGCAGTAATCGCTAAATTCAAAGACAAGTTTCTTGAACTCATCAAGGGCGATGATCGCCTCATCTAGTTCGGCAAATTCCCTCTTTATGTCTCCCACTAAGGGATTGTAGTCTTTGCTTTGGTAGAGGTAGCCGTGAGGTAGCTTGATTAGCTCATTTCCAGAGATGGTGAAACGAGATAATCTTCGGTAGCGATAGTTCCCTTTCACATAAGGGTCAGCCGGCAGCTCCGCAAAAAATCGCTTGAACCCCTCTAGCTTTATGAAACTGACTTTTTCTAAAGCAAAGCTAATCGTGTAATCTAAAATTGGCGATTCCAATACGGTTGGCATACTATTTTCCTCGTTTTCCCGCGAGCCTCGTCCTTAATTCTTCCTTAAGGAGGTCTCTGCTCTCAGTATAGAACACATTTTTAAAAAAGTTGCTAAATAGACTACAAAAAGTGCCAAGTTATGATAAAGTGCGGAGGGACTTGCCAGCCAGGGCCAAGTCCACACCCCTAAGGGGTGGGCGGAGAATCGAAACTTCCCTAACTCCGCACCGCTTTGACGAGCGCCTCGCACGCCCGCAGGAAGATGGCGACATCCACGCCCAGTCCAATGTACTGAACACCGGCATCAATCCACTGCTTGGCGATTTCGGGACTGTCGGCAAAGGTGCCGGCAGCTTTGCCTGCCCTGCGGATGCGGCGCACGGCGCTTTGCATCAGCTCAATGACGCGCGGATCGCGCACCTGTCCGGGAATGCCGAGGGACTGGGACAGGTCGTAAGGTCCGAGAAAGATAACGTCAATGTGAGGTACGGTGAGGATCTCTTCCAGGTTCTCGACGCCGCGCCGCCCTTCGACGTGAATCACCACTAGGGATTCTTCGTTGAGCTGGTCTGTGATTTGGGTGCCGGCGGCTGTGTAAAGTCCAGCGCGGGTGTTGAAAGAAAGACCGCACGAACCGAGGGGGCTGTATTTGGCACCCCGCACCGCTGCTTCGGCGTCTGTTTTGGTTTCAATTTGCGGCACTTGCACGCCTGCGCTGCCAATATCAAGGGCTCGCTGGATTTGCGGCGCGTCATTCTTGCGCACGCGCACCACCGGCGCGAGTCCCACGCAGTCTGCCGCGCGGCAGAGGTCTTCGGCGGCGAGGGTGTGCAATGGGGCGTGTTCCATGTCGATAACGGCGAAGTCAAAGCCAGCAATCCCGCAGATTTCAATGAAGGCGGGGTAGGCGCAGTTGACAAATGGGCCCAGTAAGACTTCGCCTTATTTGAGTTTTCGTTTGAGTTGGTTTTCGCGCATTTTGATGGAGGGAGTGGTAGCGTTTGCACCTGACCGATTGGAGTGTAGCACCGGCTTTCAGGCGTTGGGTACTCTTTTTGGCCTGGTTGCGGTGGTAGGGAAAAATAAAAAAATCCCCCCCAGCATTTGTCTGGGAGGGGTGTGCATCAGGGTGCATCTTACCCTTTGTATTCCGGTGCCGGTTGGGGGTATCCGGGAAGGTTAGAATTTTTTTTAGGGAGCCGGTGGGGGTAATTTGGGATGAACCGCCATAGACGCGCGGCACCCTACGGGAATGCCTTGCGCTTTGAGCTACCGGCGCAAAGCGCCTACGGCATACGGCTTCCCGTAGGGTAGACGCCAAGTTCGCGCCCGGGAGAGGGAGAGGAGGGAGTTCAGGGGTTGGGCGGGTTGGCGTTGCCACTGGGCCGGCTGGCGGAGGTGGGGCAACAAGGTGGCTGACTGTGCCGGTGAAAGGGTTTGCGCACTCGCTCATCCCACGTTTCAGGAGTATTTTGCGGCGTGGGCGATTGCCGGTTGGGATTTTTCTTTAATCACATACAAAAAACTGAAGCCCTGTCATGGCTTCAGCTTACTTGATGCTCACGGCGACTCTTTAATATTGTTGCCATAGGAAGCAAGAGGGAGAGTTCTTCGTCTTGTCATCACCAGCTGAGGAATAGACAGTTTGGAGGTTTACAAAGGGCTGGAAGTACCAGAGGTTTGGTTCTGGGAAAACAACCAATTCTCCCTGTCCCGGCTGCGGGGATAAAATTCTGAACGGATAGCCCGCAGTGAGTTTCTCCCCCAACTTGACTTGAACCTTCTAGCCTGCTATGTCAACAATCCTGAACCCTTAGATGCTCTTCGGTAATTTAGGGCAATCATCCGCCAGCAGCTCCAGAAATAGAACAGGCAATATCAATTCCAGTGCCCCCAGATTTTATATTTATTTCAATCTTCTCTCGCGAATCGTGCGTCGGAAGCGGTTAGAATAATTAAAATCTGCCCCCCGCACATCACAAATATCGTGAACTTTCGACCCTAAATCCCACTGAAGCGAGTCCTAATTGCTGCGGCAATTACTGTGGTAGGATTGCCGGCACTTTCCTATAGCGGAAGATATCTCAGCCGCCCGCACCGCACCCCGCTGCAGAAACAGCTGTTTCAAGGCATCACCTACAAACGCGAACCCCGCTCAAAGCCGCGCCCCATCATGATTCACACCGTCACCATCGACCTAACCGCGCCGGGAATTGGGGTGCTGGTAACGCCTGGAAGGGGAAACTGGCCAGAGGAGTATACCGCCCGCACCACCTCTGAATTTCTCAAGGAGTTCAAGTTGCAAGTCGCCATCAATGGCAGCTTTTTTTACCCCTTCCATGAGAAAGGGCCGTTCGATTACTATCCCCACAGCGGCGTTCCGGTCAATTTATTGGGGCAAGGGATCTCAAATGGCGTGAGCTACTCCCCTAGCAAGCCAAACTGGCCGGTATTATGTGTGGCAGCGAATAACCGCGCCCAAATCCGTCAGAAGAGTTGCCCTAAAGGCACGCTCCAGGGGCTATCCGGCAGCGATATTCTAGTGGAGCGCGGCGCAATGGTGCCCCTGACCGATCTTCTGAATCAGGACAACAAGTTGTATCCCCGCCGGTTGCTATTGATGAGCGCGGCGAGAAAATGTGGCTGGTTGTTATTGACGGGCGTCAGCCTGACTACAGCGAGGGCGTCACCATGTCTGAACTGACGGATATTGTCATGGAGTTGGGCGCTCACACGGCGCTGAACCTCGACGGCGGCGGCTCGACAGCGCTGGTTGCTGCCGGTTTTTGGGGTACGCACTCTTTGAACGCACCGATTCACACTCGCATTCCCATGCGGCAGCGACCGGTTGCGAACCACTTGGGCTTTTATGCGCGACCGGCTTTCTTAGGGCAAATGCTTTTTGGATGGGGGGATGCAAGGATTTCAGACTCAATCTAAAATCTAAAATCTAAAATCTAAAATCCCCTAGGCAACTTCCAGAATCATCCCCTCGCGAGCCAGAACCGAATTGGGATGAGTTTCCAGCACTTGCTCTGCCATCTGGTCGAGAAAATCATCCGAGTGAGTTGGCTCGTGGTGAAATATTACCAGTCGCTTGACACCGGCAGCCTTTGCCACTTTCACCCCTTCCTGCCAAGTCGAGTGCCCCCAGCCCACTTTGGGGGATTTGGGGTTGTGATATTCCTCGTCGGTGTACATGGCGTCGTAGATCAGCAAATCGGCGTTTTGCGCCAGGTGCAGCACGCTTTCATCCATGCGATCCGAGAAATGTTCCGTATCGGTGCAGTAAAACACCGAGTGTCCATTCCAGGAAACCCGATATCCCATAGCAGTATTCGGGTGGTTGAGGTAGCCGGTTTCCAGGGTGATGTCGTCCAGCGTCACCGTATCGCCCGGTACGATGTCATAAAACTTCAGGTCGGCTTGCAAACCCGCCAGGGGAACGGGGGAATTCGGGTGCAGCACCCGCTCGATGAAGTGGTGCTTCATTGACTGCGCATCGGGCGGCACTGTCCCGTGAATGTGGAAGCAATTGCCCGGAATAAAAGCGGGGGTAAAAAAGGGAAACCCTTGAATGTGATCCCAGTGGTAGTGGGTAAAAAAGATGTAGGCTTCCACCGGCATCTGCGACAGCAGGCTTTGCCCCAGGCGCTGCAAGCCGGTGCCGCCATCAAAAATCAGGCGTTTGCCGCCCAAGCGCATTTCGACGCAGGAGGTGTTGCCGCCGTAGCGAACCGTCTCTTTTCCGGGGGATGGAATACTGCCTCTGACACCCCAGAATTGAACCACAAACTCGGACGAAGGACTGTTTGCCATGTTGAATTTGCTAGCGTAAGCGCGGGATTTCTGCTGGTTTGGCCGCCGCGCCGGGTGGGAACAATCACCCAGCATCTGGGAAAATATCACCCTGGCAACGACCCGTCGGGCTACACTTTGACTCTATCCCAACGCCACTCAAACCTCCAAGATGTTCGAGTGGGGATATTTGCACGGTAACATTTACAATTTAGCGCTTTGTGCCCCTTCAGTATACTGGTTAAAGGCAACAAAAGATTATATAATATTTTGTTGCCTTTAAGCAGGGTTTGCTTAAGGCAACAGCGGCTCTCTGAAATATCTGCAAGCCACTCGGAAAGCCGAGTCCGAGGGCAGTCGGGGGAGGCGAAAGATGGCTCTCACCAGCTTGGGGATTGTATCTGGCAGCCCTCTGGCGCTGCCAACATGCGCCACAACAGGGCCCGACGCCCCGCAGGCGCAGTGGGGACTTGCCTAATGCGGCACCGGCAGCAGCCATTGCCTGACGCCGGTGCAGCCTACAGCCAGTTGCGCAGCAGCAGCTCGCAACCCGACTGGGGCGTTATATCAAGTCCGGTAGCATCCTTATTGCAAAACTCTTGTAGAGACGCGATTTATCGCGTCTCTCTACAAT
>CAZJNL010000440.1:0-5045 GCA_964546515.1 uncultured Oscillatoria sp. | reverse complement strand
TATCAGTGCGGTACGTTTTTCGTTTCCGCACGATCTTGGGGATGGGAGACGCGATTTATCGCGTCTCTACAAGAGACTCATTCAATTGAGAGCCGCTGGGGCACACTTATTTGAGAACTGCTATATTAATATTCTCAGTTGTGCTGCCAATATTTCGGATGAACCCGCCCCTACAAGCCACCGGCAGATATCGTCAATAAACCGGCCCCACCTGCTCCTGTGCAGGAGAAACCGGCCCCTAAAACTATATCAAATCAATCCTTTATTATATCACCTCCTTGCCACGCTGTCTCTTCGATCTTTTTTAAAGGCAGATGTGTTAAAAGATTCCTATGTGTGGGACAGTTGCTGTCCGTCAAGCCGCGCGGAAAAAGCTGCTGTTTAGCTGATGAGTTTCACCTTGGGAATCAAAGGTGTTGGGACTTTTTGCTGGCGGATGGGAATCTGAATAATAAACTCCGTACCCTGTCCTGGTTCAGAGACGCATTCCAACCGGCCCCGGTGTTTGTCCACGACAATCTGGTAGCTAATAGACAGCCCCAGACCGGTGCCTTTGCCCACAGGCTTGGTGGTAAAGAAGGGTTCAAACAGGCGCTGGCGAACTTCTTCCGGAATTCCCGGGCCATTGTCGGCAATCCGGACAGCTACCCAGTTGCTATCTATGATTTCGGTGCGGATGCGGATAGCCGGTTTCAAGCAACAGGTTTCAGGGGGGGTGTGGGAGGTCAGGTTGCAGGTTCGAGATTTTGCCAAAGCATCAGACAGGTCATTTCTCACCGCTTCATTTCCTGCCATCTGGCACCGGACAGGGGACAGGGTTTCATCCTCTGACGCCAGACACGTGAGGCATGTCGTTTCCAAGGCGTCAATGGCATTGCTGAGGATATTCATAAACACCTGGTTGAGGGTGCCGGCGTAGCAGTCCACCGGCGGCAGTAAGCCGTACTCCTTGACAATCTCAATGGCAGGATGTCCCGATTTGGCTTTGAGCCGGTGATGCAGAATCAGCAGGGTGCTGTCAATCCCAGAGTGAATGTCAACCCGCTTTTTATCCGCCTCATCCAGCCGCGAGAAGTTGCGCAAAGACAGAACAATCTGGCGGATGCGCTCCGCCCCCAGCTTCATGGAATCCAGCAATTTGGGCAGGTCTACCGTCAGGAAATCGAGTTCCACATCCTCTGTTTCCGCCTGGATTTCAGGGGTGGGGTCGGGGTATGTCTGCTGGTAGAGATTGATCAGGCGCAGCAGGTCTTGGATATACTCACCGGCATAGGACAGGTTGCCGTAGATAAAATTCACGGGATTGTTGATTTCGTGGGCGATGCCGGCAACCAATTGCCCGAGGGAAGACATTTTTTCCGCTTGCACCAGCTGGGTTTGGGTTTGTTGCAATTCGCGCAAGGTCTGCGCCAGATGCTGGGTTTGCAGTCGCAATTGAGATTCCGATTGCCGCAGGGCGACTTCCACCCGCTGGCGCTCCGTGATATCCTGCAACAGTCTGGCATTGGCGGCTTTTAGCTCAGCTGTGCGCTCTTCAACCTGTCTTTGCAACTCGTCGTGAGCTTCTTGCAGGGCTTCTTCGGCCCGCCGGCGCTCCAAAATCTCTGTTTGCAATTGCTCGTTGGTCTGCTTTAACTCGCTGGTGCGCTCTTCGACGGCGTGCTGCAGGGCTTCGATGATGCCGTACATTTCCTTGGGATCTAGGGCTTGCAGCAAACTCGTCTGGGAGACAATTCCCAGCAATTCCCCCTGAGTGCCGGTGACGACGATGCGCCGCACGTGCAGCCGCTGCATCTCTTGATGGGCCAACCACAAGGAATCCTCTGGAGTCAGACAGAAGAGGGGGGCGCTCATCACGTCTTTTGCCCGCATTTTGCCCAAATCCAGCTCTAGCGCCTGAAACTGCACGATATCCCGCTCGGTGACAATGCCCACCGGCACGCAGACAGAGGAGGAAGATGGTTCCTGTGCTGAGCGCAGGGAAGCATCTCCACTGTGCCCCCCACTCGCCCGCACGAGAGCGCCCTCGCTTCCCTGCTGTTGTGCAATCACGACACAACTGACGTGATGATAAGCCATCAGCTGGGCTAACTCAAACACGGATGCGTCTTTCGGTGCTTGAATCACTCGCGTGCTCATCACGTCTTTGACGGAGCGCAACCGAGTCAGGATGTTGGCCGGTTGCAGGGCGTTGCGAATCGTTTCCGGCGTCACCATCCCCAGCAGCTTTCCCTCTTTGTCCACGATTGGCAGGTGGCGAATCCGGTGCTGGCGAAACAGGGAAAGCGCGGTGAAAATACCCTGCGACTCAGATTGGGTGAGGGTAATCACCGGCTTGGTCATCACGTCAGCCACTTTGAAGCTTTTGAACTCCTTGCGGGAAGCAGTCAGCCGGACAATATCCCGCTCTGTGAATATCCCCAGTATAGGTCGCTCGCCGGTTGCCTCAGTTCCGGGCAGCGGGCAATACATCCCCGCCTCGGCACCTGCCATCACCAGCACGCAAGTGGCGCGTATTTCCGGCGGTACACTTGCGCCAGCGGGGGGGCCGTCAGCCGGCAGCCGGCAGTTGCTCCTGACCTGGCTCATCAGTGCCAAGACTTCTGCTACGGGAGTTTCCGGTGAAACAATTAGGGGTAAGGGGTCAATTGCGTCTTCTAGAGCGGATGAATAGATGGGCGAGTCGTTCAGTGGCATGGCAGGTGTGGCTAATATAACAGGATGTTAAGAATGCTAGCGTTTATCGGCGTGTCAGCCTTTAAACCCGAAATCTTTGTGAAAAAATACCTGCTTAGATAGTGCCTTACCTGCCGGTGAGTGCCAAGTATTTGTTAAAATATTTAAAACTTTTCTTAAAAATTGTTAAAATTGCTGTCAGGTGATGTCCGGTCACTTGACGGCAATTGATTTGTCTCCCCCTCACCCTCTCCCCCCCTTTCCCTCACCCCGAACGCCTGGGAATCAAGCGGAGATGATAGTAGTCGTGCGTGCGGGAGTAGCGCGGCAGTGGTTTAAGCAGCTCGCCAATCCGATCGAGTCCGTTGAATTTATTGTAATACGACCGCGTTGCTTTCAGGTGCTCTGGTGCCGGGGTGCGGGGGTGGGGCTATGCTCTGGTGCCGGGGTGCGGGGGAGAAAAATATAAAATTAATTAACCGGAATTAATATCAGAGGTGTGAGGGAGCCGGTGCCCCTATCTGCAGCAACACGGAAAGCCGGCGCAGTTTGAGATGATGCTGCGATTGCAGGTTGCGGGTGAAACCGGCGCTGCCAGACCTGACGCCTTATTAGGCATTATATTTACATATATAATCTAGAATTTATTTGTGTTTTTTTTCCCGCCAAGACGCCATAGACGCGCTAGCGGCTAGCGCTAAGAGCGCTTAGGCGTTGCGCCTACCCGAAGGGTAGAGCGCCAAGGAAAGAAAATAGAGAGAGTCTCACAAAATTTTCAAATAATAAAACAGCAGTGGGATGCGGTCAGAACGCAACCCACTGCATGAAAATAGGCAGCGGAGGAAGTCGGCTAAATGCTAGGCTAAATGCCAAAATGATTCAAGGTGATCAGAATCCGCTGGCACTGAGGGCACCGGCTGCCTTCCTGACAGGAGCAATCTTTCACCATCTCCAGCAGAAACGCTTTCAGCCGCCGGTTTTCTGCCAGCACTTTGGCAAAGCGAGTCTGCGCCATTTCTATCGATTGAGAAAGATAGACTAAATCCTCTTGCAGTTCTTCGAGATGCTCTTGGGTGTCTTGGCTGAGAGCGTCGGAAATTTCCAGCTGAGCGTGGAGGACAATTTCACTCAGTTGGTTGGCGGGAGTGCTGTTCATGGCTTTGTCAGGGGTTAGGGGGTAGGGGTTAGGGGTTAGGAAGCTAGTTGGCAGGTTGCCCTATTAAGGCTACAGCTTGTCAGGTAAAAATTGGGCGTTGCGATCGGGAGTTTAACTCCTCGTGTTAGTTGTGATTTATGAGCGAGTAAGGGTTAATAATTAACAATTAACCGGCTGGCTATTTTTCCCGCCCAACAGGGTATAAGAGCTGCTGGTTGCTGGGTGCCGGCTGGCGGTTGGGATATTGCTCCTGCTGCGCCGCACTGGGAACGGGTGCGGCAACCGGCACCGCCTTCACGGCACGCAGCGCCTCAACCAAATGCTCTAGTATTTCAATCTGAGCGGTGGTAAAATGGATGCTGAAGCCTTGCCCATCCCGCGCGTAGCCCGGACAGACGAGGGAGACTGAACTTTCTCCTTCGTGCTTGGCGATATACAGCCAGTCCTCGTTTGCAAGTTTGTAGTGAGTGTCCGTCCAACTTTTGAGCATTGTGATTCTCCGTGATAGTGCCTGAATTGACTCGTGTGTTTGAGCGCTGCGGATTGGCACAGCTCAGCCGGTGCCTCTCGCCGCACCCCACCCCACGGGGCCGGGGGAGCAGATACACCACATATAGGGTACTGATGGCACTGACTCTGGCGTAAACACCACCAGTGCCGCTCCTTGGCGTTGATTTTTTACTCAACACTACTATACTAGCGCGGCGTTGATTTTTTACTCAAGGGAGGATTGATTTTTTATTCAAAATCGCCTATGATGCTGGTGTAGTAAGGAAAACAGAAGATGTGAGCGAGACGTTTGGAAAGCAGATCCTGAGAGCGCGTAAGGCCAAAGGATACAGCCAGCGAGAGCTGGCCAAGCTAGTTGGGCTGGACTTCACATACTTATCCAAACTGGAGAACGATCGGGCTGACTATCCCCCCAAGGAGGATGTGATTCGCTCGCTGGCGCGGAATCTGGATTTGGACGCGGAGGAGTTAATTTGCCTTGCCGGCAGATTGCCGCAAGGAACGGAGGATTTTCTCAAGCTGCACTACAAGGAGATGCCGGCACTGCTGCGGAGGATGCGGGAAAATCCGGATTTTGCCCAAAAGGTGTTTCAAGCTGCGAGTGAGGGCGAGTAACCTTGAGCGTGTTCAAGCCGTATCGCTTCTATTCCAAGGAATCCATTGAGCGTCGGGCGTCTGAGTTGCTGATCCGGATGCAGCGGAC